>CAXUEY010000017.1:53104-55411 GCA_964250225.1 uncultured Ktedonobacteraceae bacterium
AAACGACCCCGACCCCTGCTTCTGAACGCTAAAATCTCTATAGGAGCCGGTGTGAAACCGCTTCCTTAGTTGAGCGTCAAATCTCTACTAGCCGTATTGCTGAATATTCTGGTTGATCGTCTTATCAAGGTCCGCGAAACTCCGACTGGCGGTCTTCTTGCCATCCCAGATATCGTTGGTGACGGTGGTCCAGGGGATACTGAAGGTGGGCCAGGCGCGGCTGATCGGCAGGGAATGTACATGCCCGGATTTCAGCACGTCGAGGAAGAGGTTGGCGTGCGACATCGCTGCGTTGGATTGGGCATAGGTGGACGAGTAGCCGACGTTTTGCAGAGGTGGTAACCACTGATTGCGCATGGCGGCGGCTTCGGGGCCGGCCCAATACTTCGCGAACTTCCAGGCCTGGTCGGGATATTTGGTTTTGGCGCCTATCGCGATGCCGGTACCGCCGGTATTGGTGCGTGAGAAAGAGCCGCCATTTGGACCTATCGGCACGGGCGCGATATCGAAGTTGAGTCCGCTGGCACCCGCGAAGGCACCATAGAACCAGTGGCCTACGATACCCATCGAGACCTGGCCAGCCATGAAAAGCTGAAAAGCGAGTTGCGCGGTCAGCTCTTTTGAAGCGGCAGCGGCCTTCTGCACATTGGTGAGGTCGGCGTACCACTGCACAGCCGCGGAGATATTGGGGTCGCTCAGGTTGCTTGAGCCTGCGGGCGGGTTAATGGGGTTGGCAAACCAGTTACCACCGTTGGCCGCTGCGATGACGTTGCAGGCGGTGAGTCCCCACACCCACATCTCGGCGTAGCCAAAGCGAGTTGTGCGGCCACCCGACGTCTGAGTCAATTTCTTGGCGTAGTCGCTAAACTTATCCCAGGTCCAGCTTGCGTCATCCCACGAGGTCGGCATCTGCAAACCGGCAGCCTTTACGTGGTCCTTGTTATAGAAGAGAACCGTGTCGGTGACCTGTTCGGGCAGCACATAGAGCTTGCCATCCCAGGTGAACATATCGACCACCGGCTTGTATTGCTGGGACATGACCTTATCCTGGAACTCCTGATCCTTGCTGACGAACTGACTCAGGTCGGCGAGGGCGCCTTTTTGCGCGTAGTTGCCGTAGTCAAGTTCCCACATCATCGTCAGGTCGGGCGCGGAATTACCTGCCAGTTCGGTATTGTACTTTTGCAGGTGGTTGGCGCCGTTGCCCGTCTGGATCACGATCTTGATATCGGGATTGGCGGCCATAAATTTATTGGCGATCCTCTTGGCCATCGCCACTTCATCGGGGTTGCCTTCGCGATACCAGGTTAAAGTAACCTGGCTACCGTTGCCGTTGGAGCCGCCGCACGCGCTCACAAACGCGCCCAGGGATGAGGCGCCGGCCAGGGCCAGGGCCGATTTCGCGGCGGTGCCAAAGAATTGTCGTCGAGTGGTCTCTTGCTGGGAAACGGGCTGGATACTGGTCGTTGTATCCTCGGTGGTGGAGGAAGCTGCCGCTTCGCCGAGGTGATCCTGCATGGTCATAGGTTCGCTCCTTATGTCAGGCACAAAAACAGGACAAATCCATTAGGACAGTTCTGTGAGGTACGAAGGTGACCACATCCTCTTCTCACCCGGTTGCAGAGGCCTCTAAACCGGACTGAAGTGGCCCATTTCTCTTTTAAAATATTAAGCGCATCTTACGCCGCGTACAAGAGTAGGGAAGCTCAGGCGCCAATCATCCGCGCTCCCGTCGCGCGAACTGACCGAAGCATTTCTCGTTGGTTTCCCTGGGATGCCTGCTGTGAAAACATTTTCATGCTCAATTGCATTGGAAATTCTCCGAAGAAATCATTTTCACAGCCTCATAGCCGCCTCGTATCCTCATCTACTAGCAAGTATAAGGTCAAGCAAGAGATTCTGTCAAGCCTTCCAGGGCCAGGATTTTTGTGAGAATCTTAAAAAACGTGCCGTTTTTACTAGTAGAGCCTCTGAAATACTCCCTAATTGTCAGATAACCACGCTTTTTCTCTAAATATTGTGTAAAGGTTTTCAGCACAATAAGGTGAAAACCTTTACACAATATTTAGCACGCAAGGAAAACGAGGAGAATCACATATTGGTTTAGCCTGACGAGGAGCCGTTGTCGCATAGAAATACTGCTTGCTTGTTGATAATACATGTATACTGTTATATGGAGATACAATATCTATATCTGAAATGGATGGGTGGATGATCAGGATGGGGAAAATGGCGGTTTGAAGCTGGAATGTGTCTATGTTACACTACTTATATCGAAAGGAAATGGGATGCCGATTTTAAGAGGAG
>CAXUEY010000017.1:55511-58306 GCA_964250225.1 uncultured Ktedonobacteraceae bacterium
AGGAGGCGTCCGGCAGCGGCATCCATAGAACCCAAAAAGCGGGGAGCCGTCCAGGGTCTCCCAACCCGGACGGCTCCTCGTCAGCCCTCCCTACTTCCTCCAGCGCGAAGAGTAACTATTTCTGTCCTCTTCGACCGCAAAGGTGTGTCCGCCATCGTTATCACAGTAGTAGAGGTAATTTCCATTCTCATCCATCACCGGAACCGACTCAGTATCGAAATCTACCAACAACGTCCCCTCTTTCTCATCAATCGGACACTCGTGATGCTTGATATCGCGTAGATTCATGATATGCTCCCTCTTGTGGCGTGTGATTCCCTACACATGCTGACGATTGTCGAGGGCGTTTCCTCAAATTTCCCGATCCGCGTCCCGATGGCTCTCTCTTTCCATCAGGGATGTCGCGCTTGCTTGCTTCTACACATGAATATAATGAACAGACCGGTCTTCTTCAATTTATAGACTTTTTTCAGAAGAAAGTACTACCTTTTGGCATGGAGTTGGTTTGATGGGCATCTCGGAAAAAATGGACGCCAGATTACATCCATACATTTCCAAAAATTAGTACTTTCGGGTAAGTATAAGACAAAAATATGCAAAAACAAGATTTTTCTTATACTATCTTTCTCGGTACCGCGAAAAAATACACAGCATCGCGATGAGAGGCCAGGGGGGCGCGGGCGCGGCGAACATTTTGCAATGGAGCAATGTTCTTGTATCGCGCAGGAGGGTTGGCAGAGGCGAAGAGTTTTGGCAGGCAATCAGGTAGGGCAATGGACTCGCGCCACAGAGCGCACAGATAGTGACAATAATGTCGTTTGTGTAGTGCAATTCTTGTACGCAGGCATAAGACAGGCAGATCAGCGCCAGCCTAACCCGATGCACGCCCGACAGACGCGTGCATCCCCGGCGAGCCGCCAGATTACGAGCCGCCGCCGAACCAGCTCGCGCGAACTGCCACCAACTATAACGCGTGGTGACCAGCTCTCTCACGCGTCACACACGCGATCTAAAATCCGAGGTCCGGGCAAACGACCTCCACCGGCGACCCAACATTCAGGCGTGGACCAGTGCGCGATCTTGTATTTCCTAATGGGGGCACTCCTTGCCGCTTGAACGCCAAAAACAACGCTCTAGTTGTTTGTTCAAGCGGAAATCAGGAGAGTACACTCCTTGCCGCTTGAACGCCAAAAACAACGCTCTAGTTGTTTGTTCAAGCGGAAATCGGGAGAGTACAATTCACCCTCAGGCTTACCGGTCCACACGCAAACATCGCGCTTCTACTCAAGCTCGCGTGCTGTGCCCCGCCTGAAAAGCGCCGTCTGGCTGACAGGCATGCCCGCGCCACTCAATATCCCAGGGCGGTCGCCCTTGTGACCGTTCCTGCTTTCCCTGAAAGGATGGATTCCCATGTTCAAACGTATACTTCGCTGGCTTCTCCCACTGCTCGTTCTCGCAGCCATCGCCGTGGCCTTTGTCGTGACTCCGGTCCTTTCGTCTCACGCAGCTAGCACGACGACTCCACACGGCATTTCGGTTGATGGCAATGGTGCTACGCCTAGTGCAGTCTGGCACCCATAAATTCTATGTGTATTTTAGGCCTGAGCTTTGAGTGGTGATGCATGTGCTTTTTTAGCTAAGTCTCAAAGCTCTTTTCTATAAGTGTTTAACCATTGCCTCACCTCTTTTGCATTGCGATGATCGATAGCTTCTAAGGAAGCAGCACTAATTTCTCCCATTTCTAATCCCTCGTCTACTTTGCCCTGAGCTGCTATCGCACGAGCTAATCCATATTGCGCAAGCGCTAATAAGTCTTGACTGCCTTTAGGGACTATTTCTAACATTTCATGAAAAATATTATCTGCCTTATTTTGCTGATTTAGGTCCAAATAAAGATTTCCATATTCGTAAAGGGTATTACAAATAATCTGTGGAATGCCGATTTGGCGGGATAAGATCAAACTTTCTTGAAAATATTGTTCTGCTTGAGCATAATTTTTTTGCTTTCTTGCTACTATTCCTAAGTTTAGCAGTAAGAAACTTGTCCATTCTGGATTCTCAATTTTTTGTGCTAGATCTAATCCTTCTCGAAAATGCTGTTCTGCCTGCGTATAATCCCCTCTTTCTACGGCTGAATCGCCTAAATTACTAAGCAATGCTGCTATCCATTCCAGATGATTAATTTGGCGAGCAATTATTAATCCCTCCTGATAATATTTTTCGGCATAATCGTAGATGCCGCGCTCACTTGCAGCAGCACCTAGAATAATCAAAATCATGCAAATCTGTTCACGATCCTTTATCTGGCGAGCAATATCTAATCCTTCATGTAAATACTTTTCCGCTTGAGCATAATTCCCCTGCCTGGTGCTAACCGATCCAAGTGTAGTAAGTAGGCTACAGAGACTTTCAAGATTTGTAAGTTTGCGTGCAAGAGTTAACCCTTCATGCAAATACGCTTCTGCCTGTTTGTAATCTCCACTTCTCCAGCGTACAGATCCCAAACTTGCTAAGATTGCGCAAATACGCTCATGATTATCAATACTTCTTGCATACCCCAGTCCCTCCAGCAAATATCGCTCTGCCTGCGGATAGTTCCCTTGTTTTTGTGCTAACTCTCCCAGATACAGCAGTGTACTGGCCAGGCCGTGCGAGTCGGATTGGGCGATGGCGGCGTTGTAGGCGCGCTGGAGGTGGGTTTCGGCCTGGGGGTAGAGGCCGCGTGAGAGCAGGAAGGGGGCGAAGGCGCAGGCGGCGCGGATCAGTTCGTCGTAGCGCGCCTGCTCGACGGCGAC
>CAXUEY010000018.1:0-46773 GCA_964250225.1 uncultured Ktedonobacteraceae bacterium
TCGCATGACTGTCCAGCAGGTCATCGACATCTATAGCCAGATTATTACCGAGGGTCTGTTGTTGAAAGCAGAGACGCCGCAAACGCCGGGGGAATCAGCGCATACTTAATGCCCTGCTTCTCCTGGAGCAGCTCGAAGACCTGCAAAAGCGAGGCCAGCGGATAGCGTGCCGTGACCAGCGCTTCTACGTCGATAGCATGACTCACAATCATGTCTAAGGCGCGTGCAAAATAAGCTGGTGTGTGGTGGAAGACCCCTTTCAGCGTCAGTTCGTGATAGTGAAGCGGGTACGTCGGGAGGGTCACGCGGCTTCCAGAGGCGCAGCCGCCGAAGAAATTGATCAGCCCACCTGGACGCGCCAGGTTGACCGCGAGTTCCCAGGTTTCAGGTGTACCCACCGCTTCGATGACGATATCGGCGCCGCGCCCCTGCCCAGTTTGGGCGCGGACCGTCTCACCTTGCTCCTCATACGACAAGCCCGTGACATCCAGCGCGACACTGGCGCCCAGGTGTTGAGCCAGTTCCAGGCGTTGCGCGCCGCGTCCCGTGACAATTACTTGAGCACCATGCTGACTGGCGAGCGCGACCAGCAGCAGACCGAGGGGGCCAGCCCCCAGAATAACTACAGTGTCGCCCGCGTGAATATCGCTGGCATCGACGCCGTGCAGAGCGCAGGCCAGCGGCTCGGTGAGAGCCGCTGCAATCGGTGAGAGTTCAGGTGGTAGCCGGTAGAGATTTAGACGCGCGATACGGGCAGGAACCAGCAGATACTCAGCATAGGCGCCATTGAGGAAGAGCAGATCTTCACACAGGCTGAAGTGTCCGCGTTGACAGGCAAAACACTGCTGGCAGGGAGCTGAGTTCGCCACCACCACCGCTTCTCCTTCCACACAACTGCTCACCCCTGTGCCAATAGCCGCTACAATTCCGGCTACCTCGTGACCGAAGCCCGCGGGTGTCCGTTGGAATAAGACAGGGTGTCCTCGTCGTAGAGCTTTGAGATCGGTGCCGCAGGTTGTCGCCGCAGCAACGTGCAGGAGCACTTCTCCTGGTCCCGGTTGAGGTACAGTTCGTTCTTCCAGGCGCAGATCCTGGGGTGCGTAAAAGATGGCCGCAAGCATCGCTACAATTCCGTCTCTTTCTTCGGAAAATCGATCAGGCGCGCCCGTCGTATGGTGACCGCCCAACGATGTAGTATATACTCATTTGGAGATGGTGCGGCGGGAAACAGGTGCATTGCGGATCTCGTCGTCAGGAGTTGTCTAGCATGAATACGCCTGCAGAGCCAGTAGAGAATCGGCCTTCTACGCCACCTCAGGGGTGGAAAAAAAAGCCGGTGCTTGTACTCGTATGCCTGGCTGTGGCCGTCTTGCTCCTGGTGGGAGGAAGCTTCTCCTGGTTGTTTCTTACAGACAACCACAACCCGGCCCGCGCGACCAACAACCCTGTACTGGCCACAGCCACAGCCTCTCCAACCTGGATGCCCACCGAGGTGACGCCGCCCGCCGCATCCACATTTTACGATACATTTGTGAATAACAAGCATGGTTGGAGCCTTTCGGGAACAGGTGGCGATCTGCGTATTCTGACCAATAAGCGGCTGATCCTGGCAAACATGAATCCAAATACCACGCTGATTGAGAGCGTGCCCACCAGTACAACGCTGGATAATTATGTGATGAGCGTCGATTTTACCCTGAATCTGGGCGATGCTCACGATAGCGTGGGGTTTTATGTACGCGGCGACAGCCATCTCGATCATGATTATCGCATCGAGATTACCGGCAATAAAACCGTCGATATCGCGAAAGAATGGCTGGATTCTACCCAGACCCCACAGAGCACTATCCTGGTTTCACCACAGGCCACCCATCTCCTCAATCCTCCTGGCAAATCCAATACCCTGACCGTCTTTCTCATCGATCAGACAATCACTGTCCTGCTCAACAATGTCGCTCTGACAACCATCACCGATCCCACCTATACCAGCGGACAGGTTGCCCTGTTTGTCCACCACGCGCATAGCTCAAGGGGCGCCATCTATTCCTTTAGCCGCGTCGAAATTGATCGCCTCGCTTCGCCATTCGCCACGCCTGGGCCTGCCTCGCAATAGAACGACGCTTCTAACAGATGAGTCACCCAATGGCCAGCGGCCAGCGTGTCTAAGGCACAAGGTATTCGCTGGGTTATTTCCCTAAACAAAACGAGGTGCTCATGCTAAAAAACATACAAGCCATCATTTTCGATCTGGATGGCGTCCTGACCGATACATCTGAATATCACTACAAAGCCTGGAAGCATCTGGCCGATGACGAGGGTATTGATTTTACCCACGAGGAGAACGATGCTCACCTGCGCGGCGTAAGTCGCCGCGAATCGCTGCTCTACCTCCTGAAAGGGCGCAAGGTCTCAGAAGAGCAGATTCAGGAGATGATGGATCGGAAAAATCGCTACTATAATGAGTTAATCAAGAATATGACTCCCAAAGAGGTGGTTCCTGGCGGGGTCGAGCTGCTCAAAGAGATCCGGCAGGCAGGCTTGAAGATCGCAATTGCCTCTGGCAGCAAGAACACCCAGACGGTGCTGCACCATCTGGAGCTACTCCCCTATCTGGATGGGGTCGCCGATGGCAATAGCGTGGTGAATTCGAAACCCGCTCCCGACGTGTTTGTCTTTGCCGCCGGCATCGTCCAAACTCCAACCACGGCCTGCCTGGGCCTTGAGGATGCGGACGCGGGCGTTGACGCTATCAAAGCGGCTGGTATGCTCGCGCTCGGCATTGGCCCGCGTAAACGTTTCGCCAAAGCCGACAAGGTTTTAGAGGACCTTGCCAACAAAAAGCTCTACACGCTTCTCGATGGGATAGCAACACATACGACGGAGAAATCATGAAAGAAAACGCGAATATGTGGCAGATTAGCGAAAAGGAGATGCCCGCTTCTCCTGATCAGGTGCGCAGCCAGGAGAGCGTCTATAGTATTGGCAACGGCTACTTTTGTACACGCGGCACCTTTGAAGAAGGCTACCCTGGCGCGCACCCCGGAACCCTGCTCTACGGTGTGTTTGACCAGGTGGATGTGCCAGGGGAAGAACTGGCAAACGCTCCCGATTGGCTCCCGATCCAACTGTTCGTGAACGGAGAGCGCTTTCGTCTCGACAAAGGGCATATTCTGGAGTATCGGCGCACCCTGGATATGCAAGAGGGTCTGCTGCAGCGCGTGGTGCGTTGGGAAAGTGCCAGCGGAATACGCCTGCGCATCACCGTTGAACGGTTCGCGAGCCTGGCCGATGTGCATGTGGGCCTGGTCCGCTATCAGGTGACGGTGGAGCACGCGCCGGATAACGTGGCCATTGAATTGTTCGCCAGCTTGAATGTAGCCGTGGGCAACTATCACCTGATGCACTGGGAACCCGCTGAACGAGATCGCCAGGACAGCATGCTCTGGCTGAAAAGCATCACCTACGCTTCCAAAGTTGAGCTGGCACAAACTATGAGTTTTCTCACCAGCACCCCTGATTTCCAGAGAGATTTCAACGATTCAGATGTTGCGCCAGGCATCCGTCTGACTGGCACGCTCGCGCCAGGGGCAACGTTGAGCGCGGAAAAATGCGTGGTGATGTACACCTCGCGCGATGGGGACGACCCTGTAACACGCGCCCGCGCTGCTCATGAAAAGTTGCTGGGCGTGGGCTATGAGACACAGCTCGCTCAGCACCGCCAGGCCTGGCAGCAATTCTGGCAAGACGCGGATATTCTTATCGAAGGCGATGATGCAGCGCAACTGGGGGTGCGCTATAGTATCTATCAATTGCGTATCAATACTGCACTGAATGACCCTCGCTATAGTATCGCGGCCAAAGGGATGACTGGTTTTGGTTATTACGGCCATATCTTCCAGGATACCGAAGTATTTATGCTCCCCTTCTTCATCTACACGCTGCCCGATGTCGCCCGCAACCTGCTGCTGTATCGGTATACAACTTTGTCTGGCGCCCGCGAGAAAGCCCGGAAAAACGGCTATGAGGGCGCGCAGTATGCCTGGGAAAGTACCCTCAGCGGTCAGGAGATGACGCCACCAGCGATAGTACACCCTGAGAACAGGACCATCATTCCTGTCCTCAATGGCCCGCTGGAGATCCATATCAGTGCCAGCGTGGCCTACGCCGCCTGGCGCTATTGGGAGGTAACGGGTGATGACGCGTTTCTGCGTGACTACGGCGCGGAAATCATCCTGAGCACCGCCCTGTTCTGGGGCAGCCGCGTCGAAAAGCACGCGGAAAGCGGTACCTACGAGATTACCGATGTGATTGGTCCTGACGAGTGGCATGAACATGTGAATAATAATGCCTTTACCAATGTGATGGCGCGCTGGAATCTACAAGCCGCTCTCGCCTTCCTGCGCTGGCTGCACCAGCACGCGCCTGAGAAAGCGCGCGAACTGGAGCAACAGCTTGATCTCACACCACAGCGCCTCGATTACTGGCGCGATGTGGTCAAACACATCGTGATTCCACGCGATCTGCACAGTGGTGTGATCGAACAGTTTGACGGTTTCTTTCACCTGGAACCCTTTGATCGAAAGCCGTATCAAGGCCGTAAGACCTCCTATCAGGGTATTCTAGGAGTGAAGGAGATTCAGAAGTATCGCATTATCAAACAGGCCGATGTCTTAATGTTACTCACCCAGCTTACGCAGGAGTTTGACCTGCACAGCAAAAATGTCAACTGGGATTACTACTATCCCATCACCGACCACGAGTATGGTTCGTCCCTCGCGCCCGCGCTGCACGCTATTCTGGCTTGCGAACTGGGGAAAACACATGAGGCGTATGAACTGTTTATGAGCGAGGCGCTGGTCGATCTGCAGAACCTGCGCGGCAATACGCCGGAGGGGATTCATCTGGCGTGCTGTGGGGGCGTGTGGCAGGCTGTCGTGCTCGGCTTTGCGGGCCTGCGCGTGACCGGGGAGGGCTACACCAGCGATCCGCATCTGCCCCCATCATGGAAACGCCTGGCCTTCTCGTTTCTGTATAAAGGCCAGCGAGCTTCTCTCGATATTCGACCATAACATGCCTATGCTCATGTAGCTGGAGCTAGCGTATCACTGTGTTTCTTGCGGGCATGTAGTATGAACGCAGAGGGCATGGTGGCTCACCGCGTGTTCACTTAACATAATGTATGGATTTCGCTTCCAACCCATACCGTACATCATATCCTGGCAGCTTACCTCATGGATATGATGTATCTTTTCTGGCCTATGCAGGCGTATTACTATCGTAATACGATATATTTTCACGAAAGGGCCGGTGAGCAAGGCGGTTGAGATATACCTTCATCGTGTCCTGGTTGATAATAGAGAAAAGGTGAGTAACAGTATGAGCGAACAACAGGTCAGTGATTTTTTATTACAGCGTCTGGTGGATTGGGGCATCAAGCAGGTGTACGCCTTCCCCGGCGATGGCATTAACGGCATTTTAGGAGCATTTGATCGTATTGGCGACAAGCTCGAATTTATCCAGGTGCGTCACGAGGAGATGGCGGCGTTTATGGCCTGCGCCCACGCCAAGTTCACCGGCGAGGTCGGTGTCTGTATGGCCACCTCCGGGCCGGGGGCGATCCATCTCTTAAATGGCCTCTACGACGCCAAAATGGATCACCAACCGGTTGTCGCAATTGTCGGTCAATCGGCGCGCTCGGCGCTGGGTGGGAGCTTCCAGCAGGAGGTCGATCTGATCTCCTTGTTCAAGGATGTGGCGGGCGAGTATGTCCATATGGTCACCTCCCCGGTCCAGATGCGCCAGATCATCGACCGCGCGATCCGCGTTGCTCTGGCTGAGCGCGCGGTGACATGTGTGATTATCCCAAACGATATCCAGGAATTAAAGGCGATTCCGGTGCCTCCCCACGCGCACAACACGATTCACACGGGGATTGGTTATCTGGCGCCACGTATTCTGCCCACCGAAGAGCAGTTGCAGCACGCGGCGGATGTCCTCAACGCAGGGAAAAAAGTCGCGATGTTGATTGGCGCGGGTGCTATGAATGCCTCCAGGGAAGTGACTCAGGTTGCGGACCTGCTTGGAGCGGGAGTGGCGAAGGCGTTGCTTGGCAAGGCGGCCTTGCCCGATAGCTTGCCCTTTGTGACGGGCGCGATTGGTCTGCTTGGCACCAAACCGAGCTGGGAGATGATGCAAGATTGCGACACGCTGCTGATGGTCGGCACCAGTTTCCCCTACTGCGAATTTTTGCCGAAAGAGGGGCAGGCCCGCGGGGTGCAGATCGATATCGATGGGAAGATGCTAAGCCTGCGCTATCCGATGGAAGTGCCTTTGCAGGGAGATAGCGTGGAAACGCTGAAGGCGCTTCTGCCCTACCTGAAACAGAAAACCGACCGCGCGTGGCGCGCGACTATTGAGAAAAATGTGAAGGACTGGTGGGAAGTGGTGGATACCCGCGCGATGGAGGGCGCCAATCCGCTCAATCCTCAGCGCGTCTTCTACGAACTCAATAAGCGCCTGCCTGATAACTGTATTCTTGCGTCCGACTCAGGCTCGTCAGCCGATTGGTACGCTCGTCAAATCCAGATTCGCCCTGGTATGCTGGCCTCGCTCTCCGGCAACCTGGCGACGATGGGACCGGGTGTGCCGTATGCGATTGCGGCAAAGTTCACGCATCCAGACCGCCCGGTGATCGCGATGGTTGGCGACGGCGCGATGCAGATGAATGGCATTAACGGACTCATTACGATCTCCAAATATTGGCAGAAGTGGAGCAATCCGAAGTTGATTATTCAAGTACTCAACAATCGCGACCTCAATCAGGTAACCTGGGAGATGCGTGTGATGAATGGCGATCCCCGCTATATGGGTTCGCAATCCATTCCAGATTTTCCGTTTGCCCGCTATGCTGAATTATTGGGCTTGAAAGGGATTCGCGTCGATAAACCAGAAGATCTTGGGCGCGCGTGGGATGAGGCGCTGGCCGCTGATCGGCCTGTGGTGTTTGAAGCCTATACCGACCCGGATGTGCCGCCGTTGCCGCCACACATCACGTTTAAGCAGGCCGAAGGGTTGATGTCCACTCTGCGCAAAGGTGATCCCGAAGAGGGAGGCATTATCAAGGAGTCGATTAAGGGCGTCGTGGCAGGTTTGTTGCCGCATAAAGAGAAGGAGTAGGAAGAGGTATGGCAAGCACGAGATTTGGCGACAGCGGTATTGCCATCGAGCGGCTTGACGTCTCAGCCTACACGGTGCCAACCGACTCTCCTGAGGCGGATGGCACCTATGCCTGGGACAAGACCACTATGGTCATGGTTGAGGCAAGTGCGGGCGGCAAGCGCGGTCTGGGCTACTCGTATGCTGACACAGCCACGGCCAGACTTATTCAAGAGATGTTGATCCACGTGGTGCAGGGGCGCGATGCCATGAACGTGCCTGGCTGCTGGCTGGCGATGGTTGAGTCTATTCGCAACCTGGGCCGCCCTGGGATTGCGTCGATGGCGATCTCCGCGGTTGACGCGGCCCTGTGGGATTTGAAGGCGCGGCTGCTGGATGTGGCGCTGGTCACCTTGCTGGGGGCCGTGCGCGAGACCGCGCCTATCTATGGCAGCGGTGGTTTCACCTCATATTCACGCGAACAGCTCCAGAGCCAGTTGGGTGGCTGGGTTGAGCAGGGCATTCCCCGCGTCAAAATGAAAATCGGGACGCACCCTGAGCAAGATCCCGCGCGCGTGGCGCAGGCTCGCGAGGCGATTGGACCTGACGCCGAACTGTTCGTCGATGCCAATGGCGCCTATAGCCGCAAACAGGCCCTGGTTCTGGCCGAGATTTTTGCCTCGCAGTCTGATGTGATCTGGTTTGAGGAGCCTGTCTCGTCCGATGATTTAGAGGGGCTGCACCTGATTCGTGACCGCGCTCCGGTGGGGATGGAGATCGCGGCTGGCGAGTATGGCTACGACCTGTGGTACTTCCAGCGCATGTTAGAGGCGCGCGCGGTTGATGTGCTGCAAGCCGACGCCACGCGCTGCGCGGGTATCACCGGCTTTTTGCGCGTGGGTACACTCGTCGAGGCGCGTTCCATGCAACTATCGTCCCATTGTGGGCCTGCCTTGCACGTGCATCCCTGCTGCGCGCTCCCAAACTTTCGGCACATGGAGTATTTCCACGATCATGTGCGTATTGAGCAACTCTTCTTTGATGGGGTCATCACACCGGTGGATGGAATGTTGCGCCCCGATCTCTCGCGTCCTGGCCTGGGTCTCGAATTCAAACGCGTGGACGCAGCGCAGTACAAGGTTTCATTCTGAGAAAGGGAAAAACGATCATGGCTCTTCAAACGCCTGCTCGCGCCTCGCATGGGAGCCGACAAGCAGGGACCACTGCTGCTCATAATGGGCGTGCATCAGGCTCATTGTTCCGCAAGCTGCGGCCTTCAGCGCTTTCCCATGACGAAACGCTGGTCCTTCACCATATCCGCGAGGGGCGTTTTCAGCGCAGTCTCGCCCTGATTACCGCGTTCTCCAGTCTGCTCAGCGGCCTGGAAGTGACCTACGAGCACTATGTTGGCAGCTATAGCCAGCAGATTATGTATACACCGGTGCTGCTCGGCCTGACACTGTTTTTTGTGGGGGTCTGGGCCGCGTTCAATCGTTGGGCAGCGCGTGTCCTTTTGCCCATTGTCTCGCTCTTCACTATGTTGGACGGCGTTGTCGGATGTTTTATGCACATCCGTGGTATTGCGCGTAAACCGGGAGGATGGCGCCTGCCGATCACCAATATCGTGATGGGGCCACCCATCTTCGCGCCGCTGCTCTTTGCCACCAGCGGTTTTCTGGGCCTGATTACCACCTTTTTGCGCCGCGAAGATGATCTGCCGCAGAAAGCTCAGGCGCGGGTACCATCAGCACGCGCCAAACGTCCCCTGTGGACGGAGGTTGCGCCGAGCGCCATTACGCGCGACATCCGCACCGACGAGCAGGATATTCGCGAAGGGCGTTTCCAGCAGGCGATGGGGGTCGCGACAGCCATCTCCGCATTCTTCAGCGGCTTCGAGGCGCTCTACTCGCACTACAAAAACAACTTTACGTATCGCGTCGAGTGGATACCTATTCTCTTGACGCCCGCGCTGATGATCGCTGGCATTGGTGCAGTCTGGAGTCGCAGTATTGCGCGTATTTTCCTGCCGTTTACAGCTGCGCTGGCCCTGATCAGCGGCGCGCTGGGTTTCTTCTTCCACGTGCGCGGCGTATTGCGGCGCCCAGGTGGCAGAAAATTGCCCCTCTATAATCTGCTCTATGGCCCACCCGTTTTCGCGCCGCTGCTCTTTGCCGCGACTGGCTTTCTGGGCCTGCTGGCAAGTCTCCTGCGGAGGTCAAAATCATGAAACTACACCGGAGAACCAACGGTCATCCTGCCACGGAAGCACGCATGCCGCGCGGCGATACCAGTCGCCTGCCTGTGGACCCCAGAACAGGTCAGCCATTGCCACCGCGCGCCCAACCAGGCTATTATCCGGGTTTCGAGACGCTTTCGCAGCAGCATTTTTGGGATGAGGCCACGCGCAACGTGGTGCTCGACCGTGTCAACAACGTGCCGCCCATTCGTTTCTTTACATCTGAAGAGGCGCAACTGATGGAGGCGGTCTGTGATCGTTTGCTGCCACAGGATGATCGCGACGAGGCGCATAAGATCCCGCTGGTGAATACGATTGATGAGCGGCTCGCGAGTGGTCGCATCGATGGCTACCGCTTTGAAGACATGCCGCCCGACCATGAAGCGCATCGTCTTGGCCTGCAAGCAATTGACGCGATTGCGCGCCATCTGTTTCAGCAGCCTTTCGTGCAATTGGAGCCACATGCACAGGACCAGGTGCTCCAAACCATTCACGATTGCAAGCCGCCGGCAGCGCAAGAGATCTGGAAAAAGATGTCGGTGCAGCATTTCTGGATGCTGCTGATGCAGGATGCAATTGAAGCCTATTACGCGCATCCCTATGCCTGGGACGAGGTGGGGTTTGGGGGGCCAGCCTATCCACGCGGATATATGCGCCTGGAAGGTGGCAAGCCCGAACCCTGGGAAGTGGAAGAACAGCGCTACGAGTGGCAAGCGCCACCAGATGCGCTCTCCGATGTGTATACGCCCGTTGGCGGACCCGGTGGCCATAAACAGCAGACCTCCGGGCAAGAAGGGACGCATTGATGAGGAATGGAATGACCGCGCAAGTGGTTGATAAGAAACTGGGGATTGGAACCCGGACAAGGAGTCTGTCATGAGTAATAACAGCGCTTCACAACAACCGATTCGTACCACCATTCCTGCACGTATCGATCACTTGCAATGGTCGCCATTTCACACCCGCATGATCATCGGGCTTGGCACTGCATGGATTCTTGATGGGCTGGAGATCACCATTGCCAGTTCAGTCACCGGGGTTCTCGCCCAATCCAATACCCTTCATCTGGCATCAACCCAGGTGGGATTGATTGCGACCATCTATCTCATCGGTGAGGTAGTTGGCGCGCTGGTCTTCGGCAGGCTGTCGGACAAGCTTGGGAGACGCACGCTGTTCATGGTGACCCTGGGCGTGTATTTGATTGGGAGCGGACTTTCGGCCTTTACCTTTGGTCAGGGCCTGGGCTGGATCATCTACTTTTACGCGACACGCTTTGTCGCTGGTCTGGGGATAGGCGGAGAATACGCAGCCATCAACTCGGCAATCGACGAGATGATGCCGGCGCGCTATCGTGGGCGAGTCGATATCGGGATCAACGGGACGTACTGGGGGGGATCGGTCCTGGGGACAATCGCCTCCTTGTTATTTCTCAATCTGATGCCTGTCACACTTGGCTGGCACCTGGCGTTCCTGCTTGGCCCGGTACTGGCAGTGGTGATCCTGCTGGTGCGCCGCAACCTTCCCGAAAGCCCGCGCTGGCTCCTCACCCACGGACGCGAACGACAGGCGGAGGAGATCATCGGAGAGATCGAGGATGTGGCGAGGAAAGCTGGGCAAGAGATCAAGCCAGTCGAGGACAGCGACGCAATCCAGATCGTACCAGAAAAGAAGTACGGCTATCTGACACTTCTGCGGGTTGTGTTCCGTCAGTATCCACAACGCGCTGTCCTCGGTGCATCCTTGATGATCACCCAGTCATTCCTATACAACGCGATCTTCTTCACGTATGCCATCGTCCTCACGAAGTTTTACGGTGTTAGCGCGACGCTGGTACCCATTTACGGTATCGTGTTCGCCGTTGGCAACCTGGCGGGACCGCTCCTGCTGGGCAGGTTCTTCGACACCCTGGGGCGCAAGAAAATGATCGCTGGCACGTACATCCTGGCCGGGCTTCTGTTAGCTGTGAGCGCCTGGTTGTTCGATGCCGGCGTACTGAACGCGGTGACGCAGACAACCGCCTGGGTCGTTGTCTTCTTCTTTGCCTCTGCCGGGGCGAGCGCGGGCTATCTGACCGTCAGCGAGATTTTCCCAATCGAGATCCGGGCGGAAGCCATCGCAGTCTTCTTCGCCATTGCTCAGGTTGCTGGCGCGCTGGGCCCGTTGTTGTACGGGGCTCTCATCGGCAACGGTTCAAGCCATACCGGTCTCTTTATCGGGTACCTGATCGGAGGAGGCGTCATGATTCTGGGCGGGATCATTGAGGTGCTGTTCGGGATCAATGCCGAGGGGAGATCGCTGGAGTCCGTCGCGCGCCCACTCACCGCTGTCTTTGAGCAGGAAAATCAGGATGGCAAGCGTGGAAATAAAGATGGCAGCAGTGGCCAGCGCCTCCCGCTGCACTCTCCGACGTATACATACCGGGCAGCCCGCTCAGCGGACCTTGCTTCTCTAGCCAGCCGATCCTCAGATCAGGAGAAGCCTGTTGAGCAGCCTACCCAACAAGATAAGCGAGAAGAGTAGAATATGACAAAACCATTATTAGGAAAGTTTAAGGCACCCAAAACCAGGGACCATATGCTTGGACCCATTCAGAAAATTGATTTCCCCATGCATCGCTATGCTCCTGATGAGGAGGTGGATTTCTGCATTGTGGGAGTTGGATCGGCTGGCGGCGTACTGGTGCAGCGTCTGGCCCGCGCGGGCTTTCGCGTGATAGGGATCGAGGCCGGTCCGTTTTGGGAGACCGAACGGGATTGGGTCAGCGATGAGGCGGGATCGTCCAAACTGTACTGGAACGACTTGCGCATCACGGGGGGAGAAGATCCGGTGACGCTGGGCGCGAACAATAGCGGGCGCGGGGTTGGAGGTGGCTCAGTCCACTGGGCTGGCTTCACGCCGCGCTTCCACCCCTCTGATTTTCGCGTTTATTCTAACGACGGCGTGGGCGTCGATTGGCCTATCGCCTACGATGAACTCAAGCCGTATTATGAACTGCTTGAAAAAGAGATCCCCGTCTCTGGCCCCGCGTACTTCCCCTGGGGCGACCCACATGGCTACCCCTATGGGCCACACCCGATGGGTGGCGTGGGCGACGTGCTGATTAAAGGGTGTAGCAGCCTGGGCATTCGCGTGAGCGCCGGGGGGCCGGTCGCGATCCTCGAAGGCTCGCATGGGGACCGCCAGCACTGTATTTATCGTGGCTTCTGCATTCAGGGGTGCAAGGTGGGGGCCAAGCAAAGCACGCTGATCAGCCATGTGCCCGATGCCATCCGTCATGGGGCCGAGATCCGCGACAATTGTATGGTCGCGCGTATCAACCTGGGGAAGCATGGACGCGTGACGGGTGTGACCTACTTTGATCCTGACGGCAACGAGCGCGAACAGCGGGCAAAGGTCGTGATTGTTTCTGGCTATGCCATCGAGACGCCGCGTTTGCTGTTGAACTCGGCCTGCCCCGGCTTCGAGAATGGGCTGGCAAATTCGAGCGGTACCGTGGGCAAGTATCTCATGGTGCAGATAGGCAATGTCGTCATGGGGCGTTTCGAGGAGCCGATTCGCATGTATAAAGCGCCACCAGCACACGCGCTGACCGAAGAGTTCTACGAAACCGACCCTACACGCGATTTTGTGCGCGGCTTCGCCATTCAAACGGTCGGGCCATTGCCTATCGCTTTTGCCAAGCAGATGATGGTGGCCAAAGGCGCCTGGGGTTGGGGTATGCGCCGCGTCATGATGGACTACAACCACTGGGCCGCGTTGGGTGTCCTCGGCGAGATTCTCCCCTGGGAAGACAACCGTGTGCAACTGGCCGAAGAGACAGATCAACACGGGCTGCGCGTGGCCAAAGTTACGTTTCGCATGCACGAGAACGATAAGAAAATCGCTAAATTTGGGGTGAAAAAGACCACCGAGATCATGCATGTCGCAGGCGCGCAGGAGGTCGTGCAGGAATCGCGCTATGCCCACCTCGTCGGTGGTGCGCGTATGGGTAACGACGCGCGTAGCTCGGTCGCGGATAGCTTTGGGCGCACGCACGACATTCCAAACCTGTTTGTCTGCGATGGCAGCCTGCTCCCAACGCAGGGATCAGCCAACCCTGGTCTGACCATCCAGGCGCTGGCGGCCCGGACAGCGGATTACCTGATATCCGAGGGGGGTAATGTCCTGGCGGGGCGCCCCGGCACGGTCACACGGCCACCCGTGCGCCACAATCTCTCCCCAGCAGGCACATCCGGGAAAGGCGTGCCACGCATCAAGTAGGGGGAACGTTGCGGATTGATTGCTTATTGTTGAATGAAGAGCTTGCCTCTGTCCAGGGGTGGGAAGGAAAATAGAGATGAAATCACTGACAAAAAATACACCGGAAGTTGTGGTAATAACGGGGGCATCTGCTGGCGTCGGACGCGCGATTGTTCAGGCCTTTGCCAAACGCGGCGCGCACATTGGTTTGCTGGCCCGTGGGCAGGCAGGCCTGGAAGGGGCACAAAGAGATGTCGAGCGAGCTGGCGGCAAGGCGCTGATCATTCCAACCGATACAGCGGATGCCGAGCAGATAGAGGCCGCAGCCACGCAGGTCGAGGAGGCATTTGGGCCAATCGATATCTGGGTCAACGTGGCGATGGCCTCGGTCTTTTCGCCGGCGAAGGAGATGAAGCCCGAAGAATATAAACGGGTCACGGAAGTGGCGTATCTGGGCTACGTTTATGGCACCCTGGCCGCGCTGCATCGGATGCTGCCACGGGACCGGGGCCACATTATTCAGATCGGCTCCGCCCTGGCCTATCGCGGTATCCCACTGCAATCCGCCTATTGTGGGGCCAAGCACGCTATTCAGGGCTTTACCGAGTCCGTGCGCTGTGAGCTGATCCACGATAAAAGCCACGTCAAACTCACGATGGTTCAGCTTCCGGCGGTCAACACACCCCAGTTCGGCTGGGTCAAGAGCCGTCTATCCCATAAAGCGCAACCGGTGCCGCCCATTTATCAGCCCGAAGTCATCGCTGATGCTGTCGCCTATGTTGCCGACCACTACCGGCGTCAACTGTACGTTGGACTGTCCACGGTCATTGTGATCCAGGCCAATAAGCTCGTGCCGGGCATTGGAGACTGGTATCTCGGCAAGACAGGCTTCAAATCCCAGCAGACACAGCAGCCGGTGGACCCTGCCGCGCCCAACAATCTGTGGCAACCGGTGGATAACAGGCGCGATTATGGTGCGCATGGCACGTTTGATGCGCAGGCGATTGGGAAGAGCTGGCAGGTCTGGGCGGATACGCATCGCGGGATGCTCAGCGTGCTGGGGGCAGGCATCATCGGAGTGGCTGCCACTGCTCTCTTCCGATGGGCAAAATGAGATCGGTCAATTGATCTGCAAGGGAAAAGCAGGGCTGTATGGAGAGGGTGAGCGCTGCACGCTTGCCAAAAAAGGAAATACACAATGTCAGAGAAAAAGGGTTCTCACGCAGCGACGGGCTACCTGCCGATTGAGAGCTACGCGCCCATTGGTGATCTGCACACTGTTGCCCTGGTGGGCACGAATGGTTCCATTGATTGGTGCTGCCTGCCACGTTTTGACTCGCCCAGTATCTTTGGGGCGTTACTCGACGCAAGCAAAGGTGGCTTTTTCCGTATCGCGCCTGCCGACGAGGAGGGGATCACGTGCAAACAGATGTATCTGCCGGAAACCAACGTCTTACTCACGCGCTTTTTGAGTTCTGAGAGCGCTGGAGAACTGACCGACTTTATGCCCATTCAAAACGCAGATAGCGCTGAATATCACCATCGCCTCATCCGTTCCGTCACGGTGGTGCATGGCTCACTGACCTTTGCTCTCGTCTGCCAGCCTGGTTTTAACTATGCGCGTGACGTGCATCAGGTCGAGATCACGGAGCATGGTGCCCTTTTTCAGAGCAAAAGCCTCAGCTTGAGCCTGGCATCGCCTCTGCCACTGGAGCAGAACAAGCAGGGAGGGGTGCAGACGACCTTTACCTTGCAAAAGGGGCAATCAGCGCATTTTATGCTGGAAAGTGCAAAGGCGCGCGACCATGTGCCCGCGCCTCTTTCGGAAGGCCGCTACCAGGCGGCTTTTCAGGAGACGCTGCATTACTGGCGCGACTGGCTGGCGCAGTGTACCTACCAGGGGCGCTGGCGCGGCATGGTGCAGCGTTCGGCCCTCGTCTTGAAATTGTTGACGTATACACCAACGGGGGCGATTGTAGCTGCTCCCACCACCAGTTTGCCTGAAACGATGGGGGGCAAGCGCAACTGGGATTATCGCTATACCTGGGTGCGCGATGCCTCGTTCACCCTCGATAGCCTGCTGAAACTGGGTTTTACGCAGGAAGCTGAAGCGTTCATGAGCTGGCTGGATGCCCGTTGCCATGAATTACAAGCGAATGGCGCCTTACAGCCTATGTATGGACTGCATGGCGAACATGAGCTGACAGAACAGACCCTTGATCACCTGGAGGGCTATTGCCAGAGTCAGCCGGTGCGCATTGGCAATGGAGCTTATAAGCAACAGCAAATTGGTATCTATGGCGAGATGCTGGATGCGCTTGCCATCTATAATCGCTACGATGTCATCACCTATGATTTATGGGAGAACGTCCTGCACCTGCTCGATTGGCTAAGCCAGCATTGGCAAGACCCAGATGAGGGCATCTGGGAGGTTCGTGGAGGACCACAGGCCTTTGTGAATTCGCGGGTGATGAGCTGGGTGGCGTTTGATCGGGCCTTGCGTATCGCGCAAGAGCGAGGCTGGCCAGGACCAGTAGAGAAATGGGGAAAGCTACGCGCGCAGATTTACGAGCAGGTCATGGCGCAGGGATGGAACGAAGAAAAGCACAGTTTTGTGCAATATTATGGCAGTGATGCACTTGATGCAAGTGCCCTCTTAATGATGAGCACCCGATTCATCGGCTCAAAGGAGCCACGCATGCTTGCAACCATTGAGCGCATTCAGCAGGATTTGGCCAGCGGAGCATTGGTGCTTCGCTATAACCCGGAGGTGGCGGCGAATTCTGGCACAGGGAAAGGCCAGGAAGGAACCTTTGGCGCGTGCAGCTTCTGGCTGGTGGAGAATCTGGCGCGGGTGGGTCGCCTGGACGAGGCGCGTTTGCTGTTAGAGAAAGTCTTGAGTTATAGCAATCATGTCGGTCTGTATGCCGAGGAGATTAGCCCAACTGGAGAGGCGCTCGGCAACTTTCCTCAAGCCTTTACCCATCTGGCTCTGATTACCGCCTGTACAACGCTCAATGAGGCACTCGATAAATATCAATAAAGAAAGGCACCCCTATGACCATTGAGATCAAAGTCGGCCCACCAGTGATTACCATCAGCCAGGGGCGCACCTTCATGGTCACGGACAGACGCGGCTACATCACTGCTGACGGCGACCACGGAATTTACGCGACCGATACCCGTTTCATCAATTATTATCAGCTATTCATCAACCGCGCCCCCTGGAAGTTGATTAATTCCAGCCAGTTGAATTTCTATACAGCGCGTTTTCAATTGACCAATCCCGTCAGTAATATCGTGGAGGGGCACCTGGCCGCTCATACCCTCGGTCTGACCCTGGATCGCCAGGTAAATGAGGGCATTCACGAAGAACTTGCCATCGTGAACTATAGCGGCCAGAAGATCTCATTCCTGCTGGAGCTGGCGCTGCGTTCCGATTTCGCCGATATCTCTGAGGTGCGAGCCAACACAATTACGCCGCGTGGGAAGCAGGAGACGCGCTGGCACGCGCGCACCAAACAATTACGCACGACCTACGATCACGAAGATTACCACCGCGCCTTTATCTATCAGATTACGCACGCCGATTCGCCTGTGAGCTACGCCAATGGCCGCCTCTTTTTCGAGATTGAACTCGCAGTGAATGCCCAGTGGCAGGCGTGCGGCGATATCATTCTGGAGCATGGGCAGTCCAGGAAAAAGCCTGGCCCCAATCTGTGCAGTTATGAGCTGGGAGACAGCAAGGCCAAACCTTCCAACGACTTTGATGAAAAACAGGCCCGCTGGCTGGCGCGTTGTACGACGATTGAGACCCCACACAATGATCTGTACCGCATGTATCACCAGGCAATCAGTGACATGGGTGCGCTGCGGATGTACGATATGGACGTTTCCGACGAGGCGTGGGTGCCTGCCGCTGGCGTGCCCTGGTTCGTGACGCTCTTTGGGCGCGACAGCCTGACGGCCTCGTTTCAGAATATGCTTGTGTCACCGGGCTTTGCGCGTGGAGCACTCAAGCGTCTGGCCGAGTATCAGGCGAGCAAACGCGATGACTGGCGCGACGCTCAGCCGGGCAAGATTATGCACGAGATCCGCTTTGGCGAACTGGCCCATTTCCACCAGGTGCCGTTTACCCCCTATTACGGGACAGCCGATGCCACGATTCTCTATCTGATCGTGCTCTCCGAGACCTATCGCTGGACCGGGGATATCGGCCTGCTCAAAGAGTACCGCAAGGTTATCGACGGGTGTCTGGATTGGATCGATCATTACGGCGACCTGGATGGCGATGGTTTCCAGGAGTATAAAACCTTCTCGACCCCTGGCTATGACAATATGGGCTGGAAAGATGCAGGGCACGCGGTAGTGTATGCCGATGGTACGCAGGTAAAACAGCCCAAAGGACTGGTTGAGCTGCAAGGCTATGTTTACGATGCCAAAACGCGCATGGCTGAGGTATTTCAGGCGCTGGGCGACACCGAGCGAGCGCAAGCGTTATTGCAGCAGGCGCGGGTCTTGCAGCACAACTTTAATCAGGCTTTTTGGATGGAGGATGAGGGTTGTTTTGCCTATGGGCTGGACCCGGAGAAGCAGCAGATTACCTCGATTGCCTCAAACGCTGGCCAATGCCTCTGGGGTGGTATTGCCGAGCAGGAGAAAGCGGAACGCACCGCGCGTCGGCTCTTGCAAGAGGATATGTGGAGCGGCTGGGGCATTCGTACCCTTTCGAGCAAGAACCCATCCTACAACCCCTATGAGTATCAACTTGGATCGGTCTGGCCCCAGGACAATGGAATTATTGCCGCCGGCTTGAAGCGCTACGGTTTGGCGAATGAAGCCAATCAGGTTATTCGTGGCGTCTTCGATGCCATCAACCGCTTTGATTCATATCGCCCGCCGGAAGTTTTTGCGGGTATCCAGCGCAGAGGTGACGCCGATTTCCCCGTGCTCTATCCCGGTGGCGCGAACACTCCGCAGGCCTGGGCCACAGGGAGCATCTTTCATATGCTGCGGACCATACTTGGCTTGCGCGCCGATGCCCCCAACAAACGCCTCTACGTCAACCCTACCCTACCCGACTGGCTCCCTGAGATCACGCTGAACCGCGTCAATGTAGGTCAGTGCTTCCTATCACTTCATTTCTGGCGGGAAGGCGACGTGTCACGTTGGGAAGTGCGGGAGACGAGTGCGGAAAAACACGTGGCGAAGGATGATATAATCCAGGTGATGAACGACCCTGACACGCTGAATCAATAGTACTGCTGTTCATTAGTATGGTACCGAGGGTTGGGCCGAATTTAAGTGTCTATGCTGAGAGAAGGAGCCTGTTTATGGGATGGGATATTACCGGTATGATCGAATGCCGGGAGTTGACGACAACGCCCGAAGCGACCTGGATAGCGGCTCGGAGTCTGAACGACCTCTATGAAGGACGCAACTATGATTCTTTTGGGTGCCTGTTTGGCTGGAAGAACTATGCCAACTTTCGTCCAATTGCAGAAGGACGTGGTTTGCCATCAGATGTTTCATCCGAGGTCAGGGAAGACTGTGAGCGGTACGATGATGAAGCGGGGGCGACCTGGATCAGTTGGGCCGAGATCAAAGCCATTGATTGGGAGGAAGAATCAGAGCAGGCTGATAGTCGTATTCATCGCTATGAGCGAAATGACCAGGGGGAGTTGATCTATACAAGGAAAGCTACCTGGGATCGCGAATTCGCCGAATTGCTGGAGGGCCAGCAAGAAGTGACAGAAGCAGGAATGTTCCTGAGTGCCATCGAAGCGCTGGTCATGCAGCCTGTCAGAGCAGAGGGTCAGCAATGGGAAAAAGGGAATGTAGTCTACCGCGCCGAAAAACTCAAACGCAAAGAGGTTTGCAGCGATTGGCAGAACACCTTCAAGGTCATGCAGGAGCTTGCTGCTACGTATGGAGATGAAGGTGTGAGGCTGATTGTCTGGTTCTATTTTTAGGTTAAAAAGAGCTGATGAGACCATTCGCAGAGAGCCTGATTGATCTTGCATACCAGCCGAGATCGTGTGTACCATAGCAGTAGCATCATTCGGAGGCAGGATAGCCGCATGGAAGATAATACACAGCAACCCGTTCAGGCCCTTATCGCGCTCGATCACACGCAGCCGCCGTTGGTTATGCTCGCGAGCCAGATTGCTGACTCGCGGGCGCGCGAAGATGTGCTGGAACGCTACCGCGAACGCAGAACCGCGCAAACTCTGCGTCGTCAGCGCGCCGATATCGCGCTCTTTGAGCGTTTTCTCGCCGCGATGGGCGCGCCTGTTGAAGAGATGGCCGACGATCTGACGCGCTGGACCCATATCACCTTTGGGCTGGTTGAAGGCTTCCTGCGTTGGCAACTGCACGAGGGTTACTCGGTGGGCAGTATCAATGTGCGCCTGAACACCATCCGCATGTATTGCACGCTGGCGATGCAGGCTGGCTTTCTCTCAACCGAGGCCCGCGCGCTCATTTATACGGTCCACCAGCTCAAGACTACTGAGGCCCGCAACATCGACGAGAAACGCGCCCAACGCGGCGTTCCCACGCGCAAAGAGGGCAGCAAAAAGGCTGAGGCGGTGATTGTCGCGCCCTTTCTCTGCCGCCAGTTGAAAGATGCGTTGCGTGTTCTTGAGGCTGATCTGGCCCGGCGCGATCTCCTGCTCGTGTGTCTGCTGGCCGACCAGGGCCTGCGCTGTGGTGAGGTCGCGCAACTCAAAGCCAACTGCTTTGACCTGGGCCGGGGCACGATGACCTTCTATCGCCACAAGGTCCACAAAACCCAGACCCACTATCTGACCGATGACACCGCCAGGGCGGTGCGCTCCTACTTTGAACGCTTCCACCCCACGCACGCGCTTTTTGACGGCGATCCACGCGTGGAGAAAGCCTTACCCGATGGACGCGTCAGGCCGGGAAAGAGACGCGAGGATGGCCTTGACGATACCTCAATCAATGCCCGTGTGCGTCTCCTGGGTAAGCTGATTGGCATCCCCAATCTATCGCCGCACGATCTGCGTCATAGCTGGGCCACCGAGCACGCGCGCAACGGGGCCAATGTCAAAGCCCTGCAACAAGCTGGCGGCTGGAGTTCGCCCGCCATGCCCTTGCATTACGTTCAGGAGAACGAGATCGCCAACGAGGGTCTGGTTGAGCGCCGACCCTGAACAGCGTTCATTGCCATTAGAGAAAGCTGATCGGACCTCTCCGTGCTTCAACCGGGAGAGACCCCAGACCTTTCAGTGCCAGTCATACTCCATTCGCCTGGCTGTCCAGCGCGCCACGTCCATGCCATACAGCCTCTCGACAACGTGCAGGCTCATGTCGATGCCGGCGGACACGCCCGCTGAGGTGATGATATGGCCCTCGTCCACCACACGTGTGTCCGCGAGCATTTGAATAGCTGGATACGTCTCGCGCATCCACGCGATGCTGTTCCAGTGCGTAGTGGCCCGGTGCCCATTGAGCAGGCCACGCTCGGCCAGCAGAAATGCTCCAGTGCAGACACTGGTCGTTAACTGGGTCTGCTGATCCTGCTGGCCGATCCAGTCCAGCAGGCGCGCATTGAGTCGTTCGCGCCGGGTGCCCTGGCCGCCCGGCACCACGAGGATATCCAGCGGTGGATGCTGCTCGATGGTCGCGTGCGGCTGCACCAGAAGGCCGCCCCGACAGGCAACGATGCGGTTCTGCTCCGCGATGGTCAGCACGCGGAAAAGCTGATGCTCATCGCCCTGCTGCTCCGGCTCAAGCGGGCGCGCGACGGAAAAGACCTCGAAGGGACCACAAAAATCGAGCACCTCGACCTCATCGAATATGAGGATACCGACGGTTGGTACCTGACGTTGCATAGCACGTGTTTCCTTTTGTAGCAGATATTCATCTCCATTGCGAGGAACTGAGACTTTGATTTTGGCATGTTTTTTGAGACAAGTCAAACCACCCGAACCAGTTCCTAACCCCCCCATTAGGGAGTAAACAGCTTCCAGTGGCCCTCGGAGACGACTTCAACTTCGCCATCGATCACTTGTATGGCGGTCTGATCGTCAATCAAGTACGCTGGCATCGACATGCCGGCGGCCCATTTTTCAGCGTTGGCCAGAGAATTGTCCGACATATCGGGATGATCCAGATGCGGAAACAGCGCAAAATCAACCAGTCCCAGCGTTCTATCGCCACCGGTGGGCGGCTTCCAGCCGACGAAGTCCTCCCCGATGCGCGGGGCCATCACCATGCTCCCGGCACTCAGTCCCACATAGACCGTCTCGCGCGGGAGTTCCGGCAAGAGGTCGGCCAGTCCGGATTGCCGCATCCAGTAGCACAGATACAGGGGATCGCCGCCTTCTACCAGCAGGGCGTCCGTCTCCTGGACCCGCGGGAGCCAACGCTCTTTCTCGAGACTTGGCAGCGCGGTGAGCTCCAGCACGCCCAACGACTTCCACCCCACTTCGCACATGGAGGTGTTGAACTCTCCGCGGAGCAGCCGGACGATCAAGGCCGGACCATTGGTGTTGGCGTGCAACGCGGTGGGAATGTACAAGGCACTGCACTCGGCGATTGGTTTGCCCAGCAGATCAACCAAGGCGTTACGAATGCTGTCGTTGCTGATGCCACCAGAGGTGAGCAGAAATTTCATAAGTGGTTCTCCTTGCCGATTTTATGGGAGCCGAAAGGCTCCTCCAGTTCCTCTCGCGAGAGACTGAAGCAGAACTTCCCTAGGGCGCAACGACTGCGTTTCTCATAGCGCTGAGTCGTCTGCTCTCGTTGTCAGTCTTGCGCACCAAGGTCTTCCGTTCCCTCATTGCATACAAGACATTCTACCGTCGGACCTCGCACAAAACTTCTCCTATCTTGCGCTTCTTGCCACGCGGGGTTGTTGCCGTGCATTCCAAAACAGGCTCATAAAACGAAGAGCTGAACCATATGTGTCAGAAAACGGTCATTACAGATGAGTTCTTATCCGACCAGAAGGAGCAACAAGAATAGGAAGTATAATCCTGAGCGCTGGTTTATCGAGCAAAGTATTGCAATCGAAATACTACCTTGACAATCATAGTACCATGATGTATACTCTGACTACGAGGTGATGAGATGAGTGAAAACAAACTTACCTCCGACCTGCTACGCGGACATACCGATACGATGATTTTACGGCTCTTATCGGAAAGTGACCGCTACGGCTACGAGATTGTCAAGCTGATTGCTGAGCGCTCGGGCGGGGACTATGAATTAAAGGAAGCCACGATGTACTCCAGCGTCCGACGGCTTGAGATGGACGGTGATATCGAATGGTATTGGGGCGATGAATCTCAGGGCGGCAGGCGGAAATACTTCAGGATTACTGAAAAAGGGAAGATAACCTACGATCACAACAAAAGCAACTGGGAGTACGCAAAGCGCGTGCTCGATACCCTGTTGTAAAGGAAAGGTGTTGTTATGAATGAGAAATTGACCAACTATGTCAACGGCGTGTTTGCTCCCTACGATGAGGTAAAAAGCGCGACCGAATTAAAGGCGGATCTGCTCTCCGATTTGCAGGAGCGCTTCCGTGAACTGAAAGCCGAGGGCAAGGATGAAGAAACAGCCTTTACCATGACCATTGAGAGTATCGGCGACATTGAGCAAACCGTCCAGGAGGTCGCCAACCTCTCCCACGTGCTGGAGCGGCAGGTGGCCATCAACTTGAGTGGCAGCAATCTGCCACAGAGCGACTTTGCAGGCGTGATCGCGCAGAAAGGAAAATTTAAAGGGAGTGCGTTGCGCGGCTCGGACTTTTCGGGCGCAGACTTGACCGGCAGCTTGTTTTATGGCAGTGACGTTCGTGAAGCCAATTTTGATCGCGCCAATCTGACCGACTGCACCTTTTCCGCAAATGACCTTACGGGTGCGAGCTTCCACGAATCAATCCTGGTGCGCACCAACTTCAGTTCCACGGGGCTGGACGGAGCAACATTCATCGGCGTCACGCTGACGGATGTCAACTTCAAATATACCGACCTGAGAAAAACTACCTTTCAACGCTGTACCTTTCTCGGCGTGGACTTCAAATATTCCGACCTGAGCGGACAGCGACTTGATGGGCAGACCTTTGTCGGTGTCACGTTTGACCTGCCGTCACTGAAGGAGGTTTCGTTTCAGGGCGCGACCCTCAAAAATGTGTCTTTCCGCCCGGTGGGTCTCTGGTCTCTGAAGCGTGCCATCCAATCCATTCACTTTGACGGCGCGAGGATGGATAAGTTAACGTATGCCGCGCTCAAAGGCATAGGGGCTGATGTCTCGAAAGTGACGGTTCTCTAAAGAGGGAAAGATTATGCAAAACACTTCAAATCAGGTAGCAGATCTCCAAAAAGGAGGGAAGATTGTGCAAACCATTTCAATCCAGGTAAAAGATCTCCAAAAATCATATAAGAAGCTGGATGTCTTAAAAGGCGTGAATTTTACCGTGGAGCGGGGCAGTATTTTTGCCCTGCTTGGCTCCAACGGCGCGGGCAAGACCACGCTGATCAAAATTCTCACCACGCTGCTCAAATCTGACAGCGGAACGGCCATCGTCAACGGCTTTGATGTGGCGTCACAGCCAGACCACGTGCGGCAATCACTCAGTCTGACCGGGCAATTTGCCGCCGTGGATGAGATATTGACCGGGCGAGAAAATCTGATTATGATCGCCCGGCTGCGACATGTCAAACAGCCGCGCCAGATTGCCGACGAGTTGCTGAATCGCTTCGGTTTAACCGACGCCGCCAACCGCCGCGCGGCGACGTATTCAGGCGGGATGCGCCGCAGGCTTGACCTCGCCATGAGCCTGGTGGGAACACCACCGATCCTGTTCCTGGACGAACCGACCACCGGGCTTGACCCCGAGGCACGCATCGAGGTATGGAACGTGGTGAAGGAGCTGGCTAATAGTGGCATCACCGTCCTCTTGACCACGCAGTACCTGGATGAGGCGGAACAGCTGGCTGATCGCATTGCCATTCTCCATGAGGGCACGATTATCGCCAGCGGCACGCTCGCGGAACTCAAAAAGCTGTTTCCACCGGCTGAGGTGAAGTATGTGGAACAACAACCGACCCTGGAGGAGATCTTTCTGACCATCATTGGCAAAAAGGAGGCATAGGACATGGACACGATACAGAAAATGGAAATGAGCCAGAGGAACGACTCAGCAACCCGGATACAGCAACACTTTTTCAGCGATATAAGCGTGATGCTTGGTCGTTCCATGCGCCACATCTTCCGCAGTGTGGACACCATCTTCACGGTCACGCTCACCCCGATTGCGATGATGTTGCTCTTCGTGTATGTCTTCGGCGGAGCCATTCAAACCGGGACCGGCAATTATGTGAATTACTTAGTCCCTGGGATCTTGCTGATTGCGATTGCGAGCGCGGTAGCCTATACCGCATACCGTTTGTTCAACGATGTGCAAAAGGGGATCATTGAGCGCTTTCGCTCCATGCCGATTGCTCCATCCACCCTGCTGTGGGGACACGTGCTGACCTCGCTGGTCTCCAATGCGATTTCGCTCGTGGTCATCATGCTCGTCGCGCTCATTATGGGTTTTCGTTCGGAAGCTAGCATCCTGTCCTGGCTGGCCGTCGTCGGCATCCTCGCGTTGTTTACGCTGGCGTTAACCTGGGTGGCGGTGATTGCCGGACTGAGCGCCAAATCGATGGAAGGCGCAACCGCCTTTTCGTATCCGCTGATCTTCCTGCCCTTTATCAGCTCGGCGTTTGTGCCAACGAAGTCGATGCCGCTGGTCGTCCGGGTTTTTGCCGAAAACCAGCCCGTGACGGCAATTGTGAATACCATTCGTGCGTTACTGGCTGGACAGCCCGTGTCGAATGATATCTGGGTGGCGCTTGCCTGGTGCGTCGGCATTCTGCTGGTGGCCTACATCTTTGCCATGAGGGCCTATAAAAAGCGCGTGTAAGTAGAAGATATAAAAAAGAAAGAAGAAGGATTATGCAGACAAAGCCCAGTATGTCCGCTTTTGGGGTGAAGAAGTTGCCCTTGACCTGGGAGAAGTAACAGAACGTAAGTTCTGACTAGCTCCCGCAGGTAGAGCCATTGGTTCCTTTCGTATAGAGGAGAACGTGCTGCTACGTCAGTAACGTAGCAGCACAAAAGATGCGCGGTGTGACCAGCATCTCTCGCGTTAGAGAAAAGCTGGTCCTTTCATGCGCGCGAGACAGGCACTATCGGGCTGCTGAGAGGGATCGTCTTCGAAAGCAGAGATGATCTGATCTGCGCAGGTTGAGTTATACTGTACCTCGTGGCCCACACCGGGGAAGAGGAAAAAGAAACTATGGCTCAGCTCCTTTGCGACTTCCTGGCCGTTCGAGGGCGGCGTGATCGGATCATACTGGCCAGCAAGAATCAGGGCAGGCACAGTGCTGATAAGCGGCTGGTTGCGCGCGAGTGACACCGTTGGAACTTTCCAGAACTGGCACACGTCGTATTCCGCCTGCTCTATGTCACCCACAGCTCTGGCGATTGGTAGCGTGACCCCCTGAAGTGAGTGCGTGATATCCTCCTGGGTCAGAAATGGCCAGTCCTCACTACATTCGATGGAGTAGTACGCACCAAGACTGATGCTACCCGCCTCGAATGCAACGCTTGGGTGAGGATAGGGGTTCACGATCCAGGTATGGATGTGTTCTTTAAGCTGAGCGATCAGCTGTGGAACCAGGGAGATCGCTTTTGGCAGTCTTGGAATAAGGGGTGTATAGTAGAGCGCGTTATAGAGCAGTTTTACCCACTGATCACCAGTCAATGAAGTGATAGGATATTGTTGCCCTGTCCCAGGGATCGTGAGTGTGAAGCTGATGGGATGAGCGTTCAGTTGATTGAAGACGTTGAAGAAGACGTTCCGCAGGTTGGGATATTTTGCGTTGCAGTCTGGATCTGCCGCGCACCCCTGAAACAGCGTGGTAAAGGCGCGCTGAGCACTTGAAGCTTGCCTATCGCGGTTGAAATCGGGCGGGTAAACGGAGTCCAGCACAACGGCGCGCACAACCTGAGGATGCAGGCGCATCACGGTCAGGGCCAGACGCGTGCCATAGGAAACACCATACAGCGTCATCTTTTGATACCCCAGCGCGTGAATGAGATCAGCGACATCAGCCGCGTTCTCCAGCGTCGTGAAGTTGCTCAGATCAATTCCGCTGGAAATCAGCCGATCATAGCAGGCGCGCGCGGGCTGCCCAAAGCAGTCCAGTGAGGGCGTGGAATACCCCGTTCCGCGCTGGTCAAAAAACACCAGGTCGTGATGAAAAACAAAGGTCTTGTAGTTCGCGGCAGTAATCGCAGACATGCCGCCATTGAGATCGGAAATGCCAGGGCCGCCCTCAAGCCGCAGGACAGGAGCGGGATCAATACTATTCATATACTGCTGAGATTTGAAGATAGCTACCGCCAGTTTCACCGTTGCCCCAGCGTTGATCGCGCGATTCTGTGGGACGGTGACATAGCCACAACGAACCTGCTTCCCCTCGATGATACCGGCACCCAGCGTGAAAGGGCAGGGCGCGTCCTGAAATGTCGGGATAAAACTGCTCCCGCTGTGACGGGAACTGCCACCGGGGCCGCCGCCGAACTGGTAGCCCGAAACGCGCGAGGTTTCCACAAAAAGAACAGTCAGCAGCAGGAGAGTCAGAACCCCACGCAGCCAGAGCAGTACACTCCATCTCCTGACCATCCCAGCGCTTGCTCCGCTCCCACAGGGTACCGACCCGCCAGGATCAGCTTTCTTTTGAAGGTTCTTGCACATGTGAAAACCTGCCTTTCTCACCGAGAGGGCAGGCGTGGGAATTGCGCCGACCCCAGAAGCCTTTACGAGGAAATTCGCGAAAATGCCGCCTCTTGTTTCTCAGGGAATGGAGCAACACGCTAGCAACGGATTTCCTCTGAGTGGTCCAGTCTGCTATCTCTCAGTTGCGACACATCCATGCGTTCTTTGTATTTAGATGTGATAATATAAAGGTCTTGCCATGAGCAGCCTCAACCAGTTGCAGGTGAATACAGGGATACTATAGCTGACAGAAGAAGCGATGATGATCGATTTAATAAAAGTTATCCTCTGCAAGAGTGAGGCGACAATACTTCAAAATCGCTGCACGGATAGCCTGTCCATCCGCCAGGAATGATAGAGGTTTTCTCCGCGCATGAATGTCGCGCCTGGAGTCAATACTGCTGGAGATCGTGCAGAGAGCTTGTGCTATCCCAAGAGGCCTGCTGTCTTATCGATGTGTATCTGGGGCCATCCCTACCTGCTGCACACGCTGTTCAAATTGCGCGTAGCTTAACTCTGGTGTGGGTGCACTCCACATCTTCTCGCCCAAAACGGGAAAGACAGGCTCGATGCGCGCGGTGATATCGCGCGCGCTGGTGATTTTGCCTAGCAGATCGTTCCAGACGGCGAACATACCTCCCAGCAGGTGCGGATCGTCGGGTTGCAGGTTTAGAGCCGGGTTATGCAAATCAAAGATGGCTGGGGTCCAGCGTGTGTAGAGCAGGCGCGTATCTAAAAAATCGTGAAAATAACTGGCGTGGGGCACGATATAGAGCAGGTTGCCATTGGCGTTGATTAGCTGGAAGCCCTGGCGCTCCATCGTCACCGGATTGGCCCAGCCATTATCCCAATCTTCCAGCACGATATCGTTATGCACCTTGACGCTACTCTGCATGAGCGAAAGGCTGCCCCACATCCTCACGGTTTTGCCCTGCTGGTGCAGAAAATGGTCGTAGTAATTGATATAGTTGCGGTACGTCGCGGCGTCATGCACGTTGTATTCATCCACTCCGATATCAACCTGGGGCGTCGTGAACCAGGGCAGAAAGGTTTTCCAGAGCGTATCGACGAAGGTGTAGGTCGCGGGATTATGCAGGTTGAGAAATTCTTTCGAGGAGTTCAGGCTAGCCAGTTGCGGACGATACTGGGTGAGGGCCAGCGAGTGAGCAGGCGTATCGATTTCCGGCGTGATCGTCACCGCGTGGGCGCTGGCTACCTGTTCTAATTGCTGGATCTGCTCTTGCGTATAGGAACCATCGGCTGCGGCCAGGCCGGGGAAAACTGGACTGTTCAGGCGAAAGGCGGCGTATTTATGTTGCCAGGCGGGGCTATAGCCTCCATTGATGGCGTTATCATTGAAATGCAATTGGAAGTCGTTAAATTTATACCACGACATCAGCCGCACATAGTCCTCCAGCAGCGGGAGCGGCAGGAATTTGCGCCCCAGATCGAGCATAAAACCGCGCTCTTTATACTGCGGATAGTCGCGGGCAAACCCCTTTGGCAGCGCGGTATGGTAAGGGCCAGCCTGGAGGATTTGCAGGACAGTCCGCGTGCCGTAGAATATCCCGTTGGTGGCGCGCGCATCGATAATCACGTTGTTGCCCACATCGAGAGTATAGCCCTCTACGCCCAGGCTGCTATCCAGGGTTTTCAGAGTGAGAAAAAAGGCGTCGAAGCCGGGAGTGCTGGCGGCAACCACTGGCACATTTTTGCCCGTCACAGCGTTCAAATCCTGCTGAAAAACCTGCGCGGTCCCGTGCAACTGTTCGGCGTACATCGGATCGAGCACAATGCGTGTATCCGGGCGCAGGAGAAACGAGCCATTGCCCCCATGCCATTCACGGAGCGCAGGCACGACGGGGGGCGCAGGATTGGTGTAGAGAATGATGGGTGCCAGCAGGTTCCCGCTCACCAGGGTAAGGAAAGCCAGAGCCATACTACAGAGGATCATCGTCAACCAGATGATTTTTCTCCTGTGCAAACCAACCCTCCCCTCTCACCAATGGCGCGCGTCACATAAGCAAACAGGAAGCACGTGTGTCACCGTCGCATGTGCTATATCTATAGTATGCTGTACCAGACAACAACACCAGATCCCCACGCGCTCCCCTGTGACTATCGGGCTAGCGTCCCGCTTCTGTGTGACGTGCCACGTCCCCAGGACGCACGACTTTTCCTGGCGTCGCGCCGGTGTGCTGGCCGCCCTGGAGCACGCGTGTGCCGTTGATCCAGACGTCGCGAATGCCCGTCGAGAATTGATGGGCGTCCTCGAAGGTCGCGTGGTCTGTAACGCTCCCGGCGTCCAGAATCACCACATCGGCAAAGAAGCCGGGACGCAGCAGTCCGCGTTCGGGCAGCCTCAAACGTGCCGCGACCGACCCGCTCATCTTGCGAATCGCCTCTTCCAGGGTCAGCAGTTTCTCCTCGCGCACATACTTCGCCAGCACGCGTGGGTACGTGCCATACGCGCGTGGATGCGTCGGTCCCAGGGCCGTGGCCCAGGCGGGGTCGATGCCGCCCGCATCCGTGGAAACTTTCACCCACGGTTGGCGCAAGCCCAGCGCGACGTTCGCTTCATCCATGCTGAAATAGATGGTGAAGATGCGCTGACGTTCGGAGAGGAGCAGTTCGATCACCGCGTCGAGCCAGTGCTGGCCGCGCATTTGGGCGATCTCCGAGAGACGTTTGCCCGCGTATTGCAGGTTCTCTGGCTGCTCAAAACCGATGGGCATGACCCCTTCCGGGCCAACGCTATGGGCCATCGCTTCCCAGCCGCCCGATGGCGCGAGCACCTCGGCGCGAATGCGCTGCTGCATCTCCGGGTTAGCCAGTGTCTCAAAGTATGTGCCACCCTCGGCCACCCACGGTGGCAGCACCGAGTCCAGGCCAGTGCCGGAGGCGGCGTAGGGGTACATATCGGCGGTCACATCCAGCCCGGCGTCGCGTGCCGCTTGAATACGCGCAATCGCCTGGGCCATCAGTGGCCAGTTCTGCCTGCCCGACGCTTTGAGATGGTACACCTCAACCGGCAGATTGGCGCGCTGCCCGATCTCGATAGCTTCATCAAGCGCCTGCAACAGGTCTTCGCCCTCTGAACGCAGGTGGGTGATATACGTCCCTCCATATTGGCCGGCGACCTTTGCAACTTCGACTAATTCATCCGTTGAGGTATAGGTGTCGGGCGGGTAGATCAGCGCGTAGGAGACGCCAAAGGCTCCGTCTTCCATTGCTTCGGCCATCACGCGGCGCATAGTGGCCAGCTCGTCAGACGTTGGCGCGCCCATCTCCATGCCTTTCCCATACTGGCGCAGTGTGCCGCCACCCAGAAATGAGCCAATATTGGGTGAGACGCCCCGTTCGGCCAGCGCGTCCAGCCAATCGCGAAAGCGTGTCCAGGTGTGCGCGCGCTCAATCCACTCGCCGAGCATCGCCTGAGCCGCGGGGGAGAGATCCTCGAAACTTTCGGTGAACTTGCCGCCTACCGGTGCCGGTGTCCAGCCCTCACCCATGATTTCTGTGGTCACGCCCTGGGTCAGTTTGGAAAGGTCGCGGGCATCACACATCAGGGGAATATGTGAGTGGCTCAGAATATCGATAAAGCCAGGACACACGACCATGCCCGTCGCATCCACGACCTCGCGCGCGGCCTCTGGCGCAATCTGGCCCGGCGTCGAGATCTCCACAATGCGCTCACCCGCAATAGCCAGATCCCCGTAAAACCACGGGTTGCCCGTGCCATCCACGATTTTCGCGCCACGAATCAGTATATCGATGGAAATAGTGCTCATACAATTTACCTCCGTCCTGGAACTATAGAAAAACACGTTACTACAGTGTAAGCACGACATTGGAGCATTGTCAATTGTCGTGTTTATCAAACTGTGCTGTAAAAACTTGGCCTGGAGGAGCCGTCACGCTTGCTCTACCTCCGTTAGAGAAGGGAGCGAGGCGATCCCACCGTAGCGGGTGCAACTGATACCAGCCGCCTTATTCGCAAATGCGCCAATCTCCTGTAACTCGTGCTCACTCAACGCAGCTAACTGCGCCACTGTGGTCCAGCCGTGTTTGAGCAGTTGGGAGAGGAGCGCGCCCATGAACGCATCTCCTGCTCCGGTGGTATCCAGCACCACGCGAGTTGAGGCTGGAACTGTGGCGGTGTGCTGACGGGTCATGAGCAGCGCGCCACCGTCACCGCGTGTGATAATCACCAGGCTCGGCCCCTGAGCGAGCAACTGCTGTCCACACGCGGTCAGGCCAGGCGTATCGGCTGGATCGAGCGGCATCGAGAGCGACGGATTGAGATAGTGAACCTCCTCCGCGCTACATTTGAGCAGATCGACACGCGCGATGACCTGTCCCAACATCTCGCGCAGTTCCGCTTCAGAGGGCCAGAGAGTTGGGCGCGCATTCACATCGAACGAGACTGGTAGTCCGCGCGTGCGTGCTTGCTCGAACGCACTCAGTGTGGCCGACCTCGCCGGGTCCACTGTCAACGAGACCGAGCCAGCATGCAAGAGCGCAACGTCTTCCCAGATGCGCTCGTCCAGGTCGCCTGTCTCCAACAGCGTATCCGCCGTATGCTGGCGGTAGAAAGAGAATGCCCGCTGGCCGTTCACTTGCAGCGTGACCAGCGCGAGGGTTGTATGCCCTCGCGCAGTTGTCGGGACAAAACGCGTATCGACCTGATTTGCGCGCAACACATCGAGTAGCAGTTGGCCAAAGCTATCCTCGCCCAGCTTGCCCACAAAGCGAGCCGCGCCACCCAGCCTGGCCAGCGCCACCGCCGCGTTTGCCACGGCCCCGCCTGGATGCGGCTGGTAACAAAGCGGTCCATCCGTGCCAGAGGGCTGGGGGATAAAGTCAATCAGCATTTCACCGACAAACAGCGCGTATTGCATGCTTCCTCCACGATTACAGAGTTGAGAGCAGCGTCTCTCCTATCTTCAGGCCCAGGCTTGTGACATCGTACCACGCCTGATTCGCCAGCAAGACCAGCGTGAGTGGCAGATCGAGGAAACGCACCATCAGCGTTGAGAAGCCCTCGACATTGCCTTCGTGGTAGGCTACACGCTGCCCCAACTGGCGTTCGACAAACCAGCCAAACCCGTAGGGGCTGGCCTCGCCGCTGGTCAGCGTCGGTGGGGTCAGCGCGCGTTGCAACGTTTCTGGCGTGAGCAAGCGATTGGTACGCATTGAGTGATCCCAGAGCAGAAGATCCTCCACGTTTGACCCCAGGCCGCCTGACGCGAAGGAAATTTCGATACAGCGAAAGGGTGTATGTTGATAACCATTCTCGGTGCGCGTATAGCCGGTTGCGCGTTCGGGGATGATGATTTCGGGTCGCATATAATAGGTATGGTTCATCCCCAGAGGCGCACAGATATTCTCGCGCACGAAGGTTTCATAGCTGATGCCTGAAATAGTTTCGATCAGCAGGCCCAACAGCTCATAACCAGAGTTGCTATAAGTGAATTGTGCGCCAGGCTTGAAATCGAGTGGCAGATGAGCGAAGATTGCACAGATCTCTTGAGGGGTAGGTTCAGCCCTGGACCAGGTTTCCTCGAAATTATCCAGATCGTTCAGGTTAGTAATGCCTGACGTGTGGGTGAGCAGGTGCCTGAGCGTAATGGTCTCTCCATGCATGGGATAGTCGGGCAAGTAGGCGGTGATGGGATCGTCGATGCGTAGTTTACCTGCCTGCTCCAGTAGCATGATCGCGGTGGCGGTGAATGGTTTGGTAATCGAGGCCAGGCGAAAGACCGTTTTGGGGGTAATCGTATTTTGCCACTCCAGATTGGCCAGACCGTAACCCTGCGCGTGGATCGTTGCGCCATTCTGCGCAATAGCCACCGCGAAACCCGGTCCGCCCGGCTCGATAGCTTCTGAGATAAGGGTATCAATAGCAGTAATCATCGTTCTTTTTTCCTCTCGTATGTGGGTGCTGAGATGTGGTGGCCCTGGAGTACACAGTTGCGTGTCTCGCATCCCTGCTACAATGGCTTGCAATGCGTGCCGAGTTGCTGTTTCTATATATAGATTGCACTGGTGAATTGAACTTTGTCAAGTGATATAGCCAGCGCGCTAGCTTGCAAACGACGGGCAAACCTCATAAAATAGGCAGGGAGTCATGGAAAGTAGAGAGAGGGCAATATATATGGCTATTCGTGCTGTTATTTTTGATCTCGGAGGAGTACTCCTTGAAATCGATTGGGAGCGTTATCGAGAGGATCAACAATCTGAGCTGATGAGCAATGATCTTCGACCCTACGAGCAGTTCAACCCACGTATGCTGCAATTGCTCAAGCGTCTGCGTCCGCACTACCAGCTCGCAACGATCTGCAACGGTGGCTCGCGTGAGGCCATGAACCGCAAATTTCGTCTGGGCACGCTGGTCGATCTGATGGTCTTCGATGATGAAGAAAGTGTCTCCAAACCTGACGAGCGTATCTATCAGCTCACCCTGACGCGCCTGAATATGCAGCCCAACGAGACAATTTTTGTGGACGACAACGCCGAGAACGTCGAGGCCGCTCGCCGCGTGGGCATGCATGCAGTCCACTTCAAGGATGCACGGCAGGCTATTCGTGAAATTGAGATCGTGTTGAAATGATGAGTTCGAGCTTGAGCGAGGAAGGATCGAATGCAAGAAACAGCCCATACTTTTGAATTTGCACTCAGCGTCATGAGCAGGCTCGCTCAAGCTCAAATTGTAACCTGGTTGAGTGGTGGATGGGCAGAAGAACTGCGGGAGATGTGTCCCCCACGACCTCATCAGGACGTTGATTTATTGTACCCGGCAGCAAATTTTGAGCAACTGGATCAATGGTTGGCCACCACAACAGACTTTTCAGATATTTCATCAAAGCGTTTTTCTCACAAGCGAGCTTTTCTCTATCAGCGCATCATGATCGAAGTCATTTTGCTTGAAGCAGATGGAACAGGAGATTACCTGACAAACTTCTTCAATCAAAGTTATCAATTTGTTTGGCCTCATAATACTTTGAGCTTTCTCCTGGTGAGAAATCAGAATGTTCCTGTAGCCAGCAATGAGGCTCTTCAAGAGTATCGCCCTCAGCATCATTATATCACCAACCCCACCGATGTACGCCAGCAGTAGTTCACCCAGTTGCGCGGCCCAGCTTTTCCAGTCGCGCTTGAAAGCCGCGCAATCTTCGTCGCGGATAAAGAGGCTCACGTCAATATCCGACCACTCATCGGCTCGCCCCAGGCTGCTGGAGCCATAATCGAGCAGACCCATAATACGCTCATCAGTACGAGCCGCCTCGATCAGCCGTTGCTGCATGATTGCGCGCGTCATTGGTTCCGACATATGCTTGACCCTTCCCTTAAAATTGATAAACACCTGGTTAGGTACTTACTATTTGTATGTGATAGAATGGGAGTGTGTATAGGCGTGAGTGAGATACGTATTGTTAAACATCCTATCACACAGGAGAAGAGAGATGACTCAATCATGGCCGCTGAAACGAGTGGGACTGCGCGTGCGCGACCTGTCAGCTAGTATTGCCTATTATGAGCGTCTGGGCCTCGTCATTGTGCGCGATGAACGGGCTGAGGGTAACGTTGGCATGGGAGCGGCAGGCGGACCAGAGTTGCTTGTGCTACGTCACACACCAGAGGCGCGCCCCCGGCCTCGTCATACCGCTGGTCTGTTTCATTTCGCCCTTCTGCTGCCCGATGAGGCCGCGCTGGGGACATTCTTGCGCCACAGCATGGAGGGTGGCGGCGCACATATCGATGGCGCCTCCGATCACCTGGTCAGCCAGGCCCTGTACCTCAACGATCCTGAAGGCAACGGCATCGAGGTCTACGCGGACCGTCCACGCGAGCAGTGGCCGATGAACAATGGTCAACCAACTATGGACACCCTACCGCTCAAGGCTGAGGCGTTATTAGCCAGAGCCGGGGATTTTTCCGGTTTGCCCGCCGGTACGCTGCCTGGGCATATGCACCTCAACGTCAGCAACCTGGATGAGAGCGTGGCGTATTATGAGCAGGCCTTTGGTCTGGAACTCAAGGCCAATCTCTTCCAGCAGGCCGCGTTTGTTTCCTGGGATGGCTATCATCACCACCTCGGCCTCAACACCTGGAGCGGGCCAAATGCCACGCGCCACGAAGCCGATGTCAGTGGCCTTGATTTCTTTGAAATAAGCCACTCGAACCTGCAACCCGGCTCATTCCAAGACCCCAATGGCGTGACAGTGATTGTGAGTGAATAGAGGTGAGAACGTCGCACATATGCGATAAGTAGATACAAGCCATTCTCGCAGCTCTATGTATACACTGAAATATAGCGTATAAAATCAGTGTATAACATAAGCCATCGTTCAGGGCCACGATCTATAATCCCCTCAAAAGAGGGGATTTTTATACGGATCTGGACTCTACCCTACATATAAAAAATGCCGTATAATGCTGCATGACGCATGGGAATTTATCCATGCGTATCTGTATGATCATGACACATTCTTCGATTGGGGGTATCACATGCGCAAAAAAACGATAGGTATCTTCTTCATTCTCAGCATCGTCATAGGTGTCATTGGCGCCGGCTTGATCGTCGCGGGTCTCATTGGCAGCACCTTTGCCACTACCACTACAGAGTTCTCCAGGAGCAGCCATGTCACGCACTTTGGCAATTTGCCGCTCTTTATTGTTGGCGTGGCTATTGCCTCATTGTCGGGTATTCCATACCTGATCGCCTGGATTGGTGCCCTGGTGAATGTGGCTCGCCTACAACAGTGGGTCTGGTTTATTGTCCTATTCTTCTTCCACTGGATTGCTTTACTTATCTATCTCATAGCTGGTCCTACCGCTGTTGCTGGCATTGCACAATACGCGCCCCGCTCAGATGCACTACCTCAGCCACGGCAGGATTATCCTCAGCCGTAGCGTTATGAGAGAGAACCAGCATACCGTAACTATCCAGGGAGGAAGTTCAAAACCTGGAAAACGCAGGCTGGCCTATAATGGCATAGGATTGTGGGTCAGCCTCCATAGAGATCACGCTAACTGAATGCGGGATAGTATGGCGGTTCTACTGCTTCAGGCCAGATCTGAGCAAGGTTTCTGGCAATGGCGCGCAGACTGGCTCCGATGGCGCGCAGATGTTCAAACTGCTCAGAGGCTCGCGCTGCCGCGTTCACATAGAGCAGGAAGCGTTGGTGGTCTGTCAGTGCAACCAGGGAGCGGTCCTGCTCAAGCAGTTTCGCCAACGGACGCAGATATGTGTGAAAATTCAGGACCCAGGTGATGCACGCCTCTACCACGGCGCGGTAGAATAGCATGTCGTCAGCCGCCGCGGGACACGCGCGTGCCAGTTCTGCCCGGTACACCGCCTCGGCGCGCTGCATTATGGGTTCAGGCAGCTTTGCATGTGCTCTCCCTTGCCCTTTGATACTTTCACTAAAATCTAATTAGATTTATATCTAATTTTTAAAGGAAAGTCAAGGGCAGCATGCCATATGTGGCAGGTTTTTCACAAAGGGAGTTTGATTTGTCAGATTTCGACGGCCTGTTTATTCGTGAGGATGAGAAGCCCCCGGCTTTAGCTGTGGGGAGATGTCACAAAGAGACTGAACACAACGCCCAGCGTTCGGCAAACGGTACAAAGCGTTCGTGGGGCTCCAAAAAACCCTGGACGCGAGTGTTGCCCCGTAAGTACAATTCTTCGTACACCCAGAGATTATGTGCTTGCATCCAGCCATAGACTTCCGCCGCTGTATTCAGTTCGTCCTGTGCCAGTGGCAATATCTGACGATAGGCCGCGAGGAAGGTGCGGCAGAAGCCAGCCTCAAGCTTGCCTACATAATGCAGAGCGCGCAGGATCTCCCAGGCGCGGGGCGCTGTGTACGCCTGGTCCCAATCGATGATCGCGCTGACTTTCCCATCCATAAAAAAGAGGTTGGTCTCCTGGTAATCGCCGTGGATGGGCTGGACCTCAAGATTGAAAAATGCCTGCATGTCTGGCGTATTGGCCTCCCTAAGCCATGCGCGCCGTTGAGCCAGCAGGGAAAGCACCCGACGCTGTGGCTCCTCCAGGTTCCTTGCTGCAATTGCTTGCTCAAGCGCGTCCAATTTCGCCAGGATTGCTGGTTGGTCAATCTCGAATGGGCGCCCAACTAGCAGATTCCCTGGATAGTCGCGCAAAACCTGATGCAATTCGCCCAGGCAGCGCCCCATAGCTGCGATTTCATTCGTAGTGAGTTGTCCACGTCGCATCTGATAGCCCTCGGCATAAGGGAAGAGCGCCGAGAAGCGCCCCTCGTGCTCAAAGATGGCTGCACCTGTTGGTAGGGCAAGAGGAGTGATGGCTGGCAAACCCTGTGCGCGTACAAATGCGCTGAGTGCGTGTTCCTGTAAAATACGCTCATGCTCTTCAGCCATATAGCGATAGACGCGCCAGGCATAGCGTTGGCCATCGTCTGTGGCGAATAACCGCGTCTGGTGGATGGTGCCGGTTTCTGGCGACCAGCTTGTGCGTATGGATGGTAGTCGCCAGGCGGCGCGTACAGCGTCGAGATCGAACATCCACATCCTCGCTTTCTTAGTCAGTATTGTATCACTTTTTGCCCAGCAATGGGATATCTCCCCGATGTTGAGTATTGTTGGTCCGCTCTGCCTGGCGGGACTCGTGCTGGCCATCGTCTTCGGACATATGGAGCTGCGCAAAGAGCCTGCAACAGAGGGTGGCTGCCATAACTGGTCTGATACTTGGATATATCCCCATTGTTCTGATGACAGTTTTCCTGGCCATCGCTACTGTTATGCTTATCAGCGGCACCATTATGTTCTTCAAGCACCCACCGTCTTCTTGCTGCTAAAGCTCGTGAGCGCAGGCAGGATGGCCGGTTGCGAGATGATGAGATGTATATTAGCTGCTGAGCTTGACAACTTGAACGCGCGTTCGCTATACTGGGGACATGCAGATACAGATACAGCCGGACGCGCTGACCAAACTGATACAAATAGGCGATGCCACGCGCTTCGAGCCAGCAGGCGACCAGCCGCAGCGCGAAGGGAGGTGCGCGCCCTTTCAGTCGCACAGCCTCGCGGAATGTATCACCAATCTGAGTACCCCCCAGGGTAAAAAATCGGTGCTCAAGGCGATGATGACCACAGCTTGCGAAAGAAACTGCTTCTACTGTCCCTTCCGCGCGGGACGCAGCAAAACGCGCCGTATGACTTTCTCACCCGATGAGATGGCCAGCAGCTTCGATACATTGCAGCGCTCCGGTCAGGCCGATGGGCTTTTTCTCAGCTCAGGCATCATTAAAGGTAGCGTGACCACACAGGATAGGATCATTGCCACGGCTGAGATCATTCGTCGGCGCTACCAGTATCGCGGCTATATGCATCTCAAGATTATGCCGGGCATCCAGTACGCGCAGCTCTACCGCATTATGCAACTGGCGGACCGCGTCTCGGTGAACCTTGAGGGGCCGACGGAGCAGCGTTTGAGCGCGCTGGCCCCGAAGAAAGAGTTTTTGCGCGAGTTGCTGAGCATGCTCCAACTGGCCGCGCAGATTCGCCGCGACCACCCTGAGCAGAAACTGGCCAATTCGGTGACGCAGTTTGTGGTCGGCGCGGTTGGCGATACCGATCAGGAATTGCTGGGGCTGAGCAGCGATCTCTATCGCAACCTCGACCTGGTGCGGGCCTATTATTCGGGCTTCAGTCCATTGGAACAGACGCCGTTTGAGAATGTGGCTGCCACGACATCCCTGCGCGAGCACCGTCTCTATCAGGCCAGCTTTTTGTTGCGCGATTATGGTTGGAATGTCGCTGACCTGGCCTTTTTACAGGATGGCAATTTGCGCCAGGATGTTGACCCCAAACGCGCCTGGGCGGATGAATATCTGCTCGCCACCCCGATAGAAGTAATGACCGCTCCTCGCGCGCAACTGCTGCGCGTGCCAGGGATCGGACCACGGGCAGCCGAAGCGATCATGGCAGCGCGTCGTCGTGGTCGCCTGAGCGAGCTTGAGCATTTGCGACGTTTGCGCATTTCCGCGCCGGAGCGCGCCGCACCCTATATTTTGCTGGATGGTCATCGTCCCGTCGTACAGATGCGCCTGTTTTGACGCTGGCCTTTTACTACACAATACCAGAATTATCATAAAATACAACGCAAGAAGCCAGTTTTTTTCCTGAGCCTATTTTCCATTTATTAACAGAATGTGGCTTCTTGCGTTATTCTCGGAAGAGACGCAGTTGCGCGACGCTACGAATCGAGCGTGCTGAACAGGTTATTGAGCGCCTCTGCCAGCGTGGGATGGGCGAACGTGGCGTCGCGCAGGGTCGTGTAGGGGAGATTGCCCAGCATGGCCAGTTGCAGGGCTGACATGATCTCGCCACCCTCGATACCCAGGATCGCACAGCCCAGAATCTGCTCGCTCTCGGCATCGATCACAACCTTCATGAAGCCGCGCGACTCGTCGGTTTCCAGGGCGCGCGCGACGCTACTCATCGGCATCTTCGCCACGTGGATTTTGCGGCCCTGGGCGCGTGCCTCGGTCTCGCTCAGTCCCACACGCCCCAGTTGCGGATCGATGTAGACGGTGTAGGGCACCTGGCGCGCGTGGGTCGTGGCGTGGCCATTGTGCAGCAGGTTCGCGCGCAAGATACGGAAATCGTCGTAGGAGATGTGGGTAAAGGCCGGGCCGCCCTTGATATCACCGAGCGCGTAGATGCCCGCGATACTGGTCTCCAGTCGCTCATTGACGGGGATAAAACCATGTTTGTCCGGCTGGAGACCGGCGGCGGCCAGGTTGAGTCCATCGGTGTTGGGCGTGCGACCCGCCGCCGCCAGCAAATGGGTACCGTGCAGGGTGTGTTCACCGCTTGTGGTGCGCACTTTGAGCTGAATGTGTCCGTCTTTTGGGTACTCGACCTGCGTGGGCGTGGCATCCAGCAAGACCTCGATGCCATCCTCGCGCAAGATCCCGGCCACAGCCTCGGCGACATCGCTGTCTTCGCGGGCCAGGAGTTGCTTACCGTGTTGGATGATACTCACCGCACTGCCAAAGCGCCGGAACATCTGCCCAAACTCCAGACCGACATAGCCCCCACCAAGAATGAGCAGGTGCTCAGGCACGCTCTCCAGTTCCATCACCGAGGTCGAGTTCAGCACAGAAATGTGCTCAACGCCGTTCAGTTCCAGTTGAGCCGGGCGCGCACCAGTGTTGATAAAGATGTGCTCAGCACTCACTTGCTGCGTTTCACCGCTGTTCAACGTCACCTCAAGTGTCTTTGGGCCGCTGAAATGCGCCCGACCCATGAGCAGGTCCAGTCCCTTTGTCTGTGTGATCTGTTCCAGGCTGCCACTGCGGAAGCTCTCGACGATGGCGCGTTTGCGCTGACGCACCTCGCGCATATCCACGCGTACCGGGCCAGTATGCACGCCATAGTCAGCCGCGCGCCTGGCCAGATACGCCACACGGGCACTGGCCACCATCGTTTTTGTAGGAGTACACCCCTCATTGATGCATGTCCCGCCAACATGCTCCTGCTCGATCAGGGCTGTTTTCCAGCCAGCCTCAGCCAGAGCCGACGCCAGCGGCCCCCCGCCCTGACCTGCCCCAATAACCAACGCGTCATACTTCCTGTTCTGTACCATTTCACACTCCCATTCTAAATAGACGAAACATGCTCGCTTATCTTCAATTGATTTATCTGAGTAGGGCTTGGAAGTAACGCGTTTAACTCATAAATGCGCGTCTCTTCCTCTCCAATAGACTATACGTCGGAATCAAGAGGAACGTGTACAATTCGCCCCGCTTTTGGACTCTATTGAAGGCATCCTCAATATGTAGCCAGCGCCCTGACCAGCATCTCAATCTCCTCCTCGGTATTGTAAAACCCTGTGGAGACACGCAGGGCGTTCAGGTCAGGGATGGTGCGAGTGTAGATATTGTGTTGCTCGCGGAGATAGTTCACAATCGCTTCAGAGTCATGTTCAGTCAGGGTAAAGGTCAGCAGGCCACTGTCGGCTGGCCGGGGCGTGAGCATGGTGAGTCCGGGTACGGTTTGCAGAGCATCATAGGCATACGTATGAAGCGCGGCAATGCGCGCAAAGAGCCAGGCGTGGCCAACCGTCTCTTCCAGCCAGTTGAGCGCCGTGGCCTGCGCAGCCACCGCTGAAGTCTGGCGCCCACCAACCTCGAAGCGGCGCGCGTCTTTCTGGAGCGCCCACGTCTCGCCGTGCACATCATCCGACGAAAAATAGCCGACATACGTCGATGTCACGAAATGAAGGGCCTCGCGCCTGGCGTAGAGCGCGCCGGTTCCGTCGGGTCCACACAGCCACTTCTGACCTGGAATGGCGTAGAAATCGACGTCTAGCGCCTGCAAATCGAGCGGAATAGCGCCGGCGGATTGCGCGCCATCGATCAGCACCGGGATACCATGCTCGCGACCTAGCGCGCCGATCTCACTGACCGCCAGGCGCGCTCCTGTAGTGTAGGTGACGTGCGAGAGCGCGATCAGACGTGTGCGCGCTGTGACCAGTTCGGTCACGGCTTCGCGCGCGGGACGCGCGGCGTGTGGTCCCAGGTCGGCTAGCTTGATGACAACGCCATAGCGGTCGCGTAGTTGATAGAGTGGGGCCAATAGACTGATATGCTCGTGGTTGGTGGTAATGATCTCGTCGCCCGGCTGCCAGTGCAGGCCATAGCAGATCACGTTCAACCCCTCACCTGTATTGTCGGTCAGCGCGATCTCACCATCGTGCGCGTGCAGTAAACGCGCCACCGCCTGACGAGCCGCCGCATACGTCGCGCTCATCCCATCAAAGAATGTGGTTCCCAGGCGCCCTGCCTGCAAGTCCTGCTGGATATGCTGCTGCATCGCCTGCACTGCGCGGATGGGCAACGGACCGAATGTGCCAGTATTGAGGTAGATCTGCACGGCGGTGGCCGGCAATTCCTGACGGATACGTTCTCTAAGCGTGAGGTCTGCCATAGTGGTGCTTCCTTCTCTTCGTTATCGAGGTTGCATTGGAGAATGTCTATTTTTGTTCAGTCTACCATATGGCTCGGTTGCTGCGCCAGGATACCTTCCAGGCGGCTTTGTACCTGGAGACATAGGCAGCAACGTACCATAAGAGAAGGCGCAGGGAAGCACGCACCTCGCGTACTCCAGCGCTTTAGAATAAAGCTTAGAAAAGTAGCAAAGGATCGAATAATGCTGAGTGCACTCTCTCTCCCTTTTTTAATCCCTCTTTTTATCGTGGGAGCAGCAGCCGTCTGGATCGCGGGGATACAGCTTGCCAGGACGACTGATGTGATGTCTTCGCGCTTTGGTATGGGCCAGGCGCTTGGTGGCTTGATTTTTCTGGCGGTGGCGACGAATTTGCCGGAAATTGCGATTGTGGTGAGTGCATCCGTCACGCACCACGTTGGCATTGCTATCGGCAACATTCTGGGCGGTATCGCGATCCAGACCGTGGTATTGGTGATCCTGGACGGTTTTGGCTTACGCCGCAAGGGAGGCCTGACGTATGAATCCGCCTCACTTCAGCTTGTCCTCGAAGGTGTGCTGGTTGTGGGTGTTCTGGTGATCGCCATTATGGGTACCCAGCTCCCCAAAGCGCTTATCTTTGCGCGCGTGGCTCCCGGCGACCTGCTGATAGCCGTCGTGTGGGTGATTGGCCTCTGGTTGATTAACAAGGGGCGCCACGACCTTCCCTGGCATGCTAAAGGATACGCACCCGATATCTCGCGCCCTGGCAAGAATAGCAGTCAGGAGAAGACAGAAAAGTGGAGCACTATTCGTATCCTGGTGGTCTTCGCAATTGCTGCCATTGTCACACTTATTGCTGGTGTTGTGCTTGAAGAGAGTGGCAATGCGCTTGCCGATCACATCGGTTTGAGTGGCGTGCTTTTTGGCTCAACCGTGCTGGCCGCGGCTACCTCACTTCCAGAGGTCGCGACAGGGCTGCCTTCGGTGAAGATCGGGGATTATAATCTGGCCGTCAGTGATATCTTTGGTGGCAACGCCTTCTTGCCCGTTCTGTTTCTGCCAGCGACCCTCATCGCCGGGCAAGCCGTCCTGCCACAGGCCCAAAACACCGATATCTACCTCGCCAGCCTGGGTGTACTGCTGACCTGTGTCTATCTCTACGGCTTGATCTTTCGCCCGAAACGCCAGCTCTTCAATTTAGGGATCGATTCGTTTGTGGTCCTTGTCATCTATGTCGTTGGTATTGTTGGTCTATTTGCGATCACCACTGTCAAGTAGGCAGCTGTTGCATTGAGGCCTGCTGGGATGTATCATAAGGAGGGAGGAACACACATACATCATGCGCATACGCACCTATCGTTCAGGCGATATCCCAACCCTGCTGCATATCCAGCAGACCGCCGCGCGTTTTGATGGGCTGACAGTGATGAGCGAGGCTGAATTTGTACAATCGTTAACGCAGGCCATGAACCACAGCGGGTACACTATTTTCCTGATCACCGACGATGACGACGAGCTGAACACCTGGGGTCAGGGCGAGACACTGGAAGGTCTGGAGGGCGAGGTCGTGGGCTATACCATCCTGCAATTGAGTAAGAGTGCCGATGCCTATCATATCCACAGCCAGGGCGCGGTCCTGCCTGAGCATAGACAGCGTGGAGCGGGCTATGCATTGCTCCTGTGCGCGCTCAACCACGCTCGTATGCAGGCTATCAATGTGGTCGCCGAGGCTCGCCAGCAAGGCCTGCCCATCTACTTTGAGGTCGTATTGCCCGCGCACGATCCCACCACCGAGCCGCTGGCGCGCACCTTTGAGTTGGAGGTAACGGATGAAGCCACGCCAGCAGGTATGCGCTGTTATCGCACTGAACTCTAGCCGCGCTTGCCACCACACGCGGTTAGACTAGCGTTGCATCAGCTTTTGCAATTGGAGCAGTGTGTTCCAGTTTCTGCCCGTACCAGTGGTGTGCAGCTTCTTCTCAATCAAGGACAATGTGAGCTTAGAACGTCCAATGCCTTCAGTATAAAATATATACATTTCCTGCTCGATAAGATGCATCTCTTCGGGGCCGTGATATGCTCGTTGCAAATCTTCCAGAGCTGTGCTGGTTGGACGAGCCGCCAGAAACAGCACGACCAGCCACTTTGGTTCGCTCAGGGCCTGATCCGGCAACGGATTGCGCGCGATAATCTCTGACAACTCGGCTGCGCTACGCACTATGACATCCACTCGAAAGCCAAATGTTTGGACAAACGCATCCGCGATGCTCGTGGAGATTTGAGAAGTGTCTGCGTTATCACCCGTAAATACAACGTTGCCGCTCTGAATGTAGGTGACAACATCCCTGAACCCTAATGCTTCGTGCAGCGCTTTCAGTTCTTTCATCGAGACCTTTTGATGGCCGCCCACATTGATGCCGCGAAACAGTGCGAGAAAGGTCGCCATTTCCATACCTCTTCCATATATCAGCGCAAGGTCAGCGCGGCTGTTTATTTAGGAATAGCCACGCTGATCGTGTGTACAGACGTAGAATGGGGTGCTAGACCCCATACTCATAGAGTTGCTCAAACTGCAATCCAAGATCGTTGGTGGCTTGCCACATTGAGGCCAGGGCCTGGCGCACATTGCGAGCGGCACAGGGTGACAGGTCAGTCTGTGCTGCCAGTTTCTTCAGCGCCTCATACACGTCGAGTATTTCCTGCTCTGCGGTGCTGAGCGGTTTTCCCAGCAGATCGGTTGTTTGTGTGGTCATTGTGTATACGCTCCTCATTTAATATTGGGCTACCGGACGGGCATCCACCAGGCGTCGGGCCTTGAGTTCAAAACGCGGCAGGCTACCATGCTCCATGCACACCACGTTGAAACGCAATCCTTCGTGGGCCTGCGCGAGATCCTTTGCCAGCTTCGTTTGCAGTTCCGGCCAGGCGTTTTCAGAGCCGGGCTTGATCTCCAGCTTGATATCGACCTCATCCTGCACGTTGTCTTTGCGCCAGAGATAGATCTGGAATTCGTCGATCAGCGCGTGTTCACGAATAATCGCTTCGACGGCGTTGGGATAGACATTGGTGCCGCGAATCAGCTTCATATCGTCCCAGCGGCCTCTGATGCCGCCGCTGTACAGATCCCAGGTGCGTCCACAGGTACAGGTGCTGGCAGGGACTTTCATGACCATATCGCGTGTGCGGTAGCGGATCAGGGGGATAAAGCCGCGTCCAAAGGAGGTGACGACGCGTTCGCCCAGCTCGCCATAGCCCACCGGCTCGGAAGTCACGGGATCGAGCACTTCTTCGATAAAGTGGTCTTCAATGATGTGTGTGCCGCCGGAATGATGTGAGCACTCAAAGATCATGATCGTGCCAATCTCGGTCATACCAGCCGTATCGCCACATTGCGCGCCCCAGGCCTCTTCTAACTGGCGTTTGACGGCGGGGATAGAGCCGGCGGGTTCGCCAGAGAGGATGACTTTGTTAACCTGACTCTCTGTGGCCAGGTCGATGCCCATCTCACGCGCTTTTTGCCAGAGGTGCAGGGCATAGGTGGGGGTCGAGGCCACCGTCGTCACGCCAAGCTCAACAATCTGCTTGATACGCGCCTCGGTGGTTTGCGCGCCTCCGGGTATGACCAGCGCGCCCATCTTCTCACAGGCGTAGTGCGCGCCCCAGAAGCCAATGAACGAGCCATAGCCAAAGGCAAAATAAACGCTATCTTCCGGTCGAATGCCAAAACCCCAGAGGCCATAGCACCACATTTCTCCAATCCAATCCCAGTCTTTGGTACCATCCAGCACACGGATAGGCGTGCGCCCGGAGGTGCCGGAGGTCAGATGGTAGCGGACGGCGTGGACTGGGTCGGTCGCCAGCATCTCGCCGAAGAGGGGTTTCTCCTGCAAAGAGGCCATCCAATCTTCGCGCGTCATAAAGGGGATGCGGCGCAGGTCGGCGAGCGTCTTGAGCTGTTCAGGATGAAAGCCAGCCTGTTCGAACTGGCGTTTGTGAAATGGTGTAGTGGCATACGCCCATTCACAGAGGCGGCGGAGTTTTAACAGTTGCAACGCCTGCAACTCCTCGCGGGGCAAGGTTTCATGTTTAGGATTCCAAAAATCTGCATAAGCCATTGTGAAAAACCTCCTGCACTGAAGTCTATAGGACCGGACAGCAGCGTCCGGCCAATCCCTCCACTAATTGCGCAACCATCGCGTGTGTATTTGCAAGTGCGCAATCAGAGAGAAGTCACGTGATGCCTCTACAGGTGCGCTGTAGACGTCGGGGCGCCTGCGATCTCCTCTATACTATACGCTACCAACGCGATTAATACAGCCCCATTGGGAATATTTTCATGGAACATCGAGACAGG
>CAXUEY010000018.1:46873-57483 GCA_964250225.1 uncultured Ktedonobacteraceae bacterium
CAAGAAGAGCATGGCGCGCGTCGCTGCGTGCGGGTGGGGCTGATTCATGTTGCATCGTGCAAAGCCTTTCGTATAGTCATAGGATATATCATCATCAGCAAAGAATACACTGCGCATACCACCAAACGCGTCGATCCCCCTACTTATCGCGTCCAACCAGTTCGCGGGCAATTATCAGCCGCTGGATATGACTCGTACCCTCGTAAATTTGCAGCCCCTTGATATCGCGATAATGGCGCTCAACCGGGTACTCATTGGAGTAGCCGCGATTACCATGCATCAGCACCGCTTCTGAAGCAGCCTTCAGCGCGGCTTCGGTGGCGAACAGCTTGGCAATTGAAGCGACCTTGCTGGTGGGAAGACCCTGATCTTTAGTCCAGGCGGCCTGATAGACCAGCAGGCGTGCAGCCTCGATATCAGCGGCCATATCCGCAAGAGTAGCCTGAAGCATCTGGAAGTCCGCGAGGCGCTGCCCAAACTGACGGCGTTCTCTGGTATAGGCAATGCACGCATCCAGGCAGGCCTGCCCAATGCCGACCGCGCCAGCCGCAACGCCCAGGCGTCCCCGATCCAGCGCCGACATAGCGACCTTGAAGCCCTCACCCGGCGCGCCCAGCAGGGCCGAGCGAGGCACACGACAATCCTTCAGCGTGATATGCACATGTTCAGAAGCACGGTGGCCCAGCTCGTGGCCAGGCATCGGCTCGCGCTGAAAACCGGGCGCGTCAGTCTCGACTAGAAAGGCGCAGATCCCTTTGTGGCGTGCGGCGCGCTCCTGAGTGGCAAAAACAATGGCCAGGTGCGCGCTCGTGCCGTTAGTAATCCAGATCTTCTCGCCATTGAGCACGTAATCCTCGCCATCGACAGTGGCTGTCGTCTCCATGCTGGCCACATCCGAGCCAGCGTTGGGTTCGGTCAGGGCGTAGCAGCCGATCCATTCGCCACGAGCCAGCCGGGGCAGATAGCGGCGCTTCTGCTCTTCTGTGCCCCATTCCTGAAGACAGAGCGAGACCAGACTGGTATGCACAGTCACAAAACCGCGCACCGAGGCATCGACGCGCCCCAGTTCTTCGCAGAGTATCGCATAGCTCACATAATCCAGCCCGCCGCCTCCATATTCAGACGCGATGGGCACAGCCAGCAAACCCAGCTCACCCATACGCCGCACCAAGTGATGGGGAAAAATACCCCGCTCGTCGGCTTCACGTGAGAGCGGCGCCACCTCTTGCTGCGCAAATTGGCGCGCGCGCTCCTGCATCTGCTGCTGATTGGGAGTCAGTTGAAAATCCATAGCATATCACTTCCCTTTTTTCTCTCATTCTATCATTTGACAGGCCACTTCCCTCGTACTATAAGCGTAACGCACAGTACATTACTGAAAAATAAGTTGAGGAGCTATGGAACAGAGACAAAACACCCGTACCCAGCAGACCCGCGAGCGGCTCCGTGCTGCTGCCCACCGACTGTTTCTACAGCAGGGCTATCTCGCAACGAGCATCGATGCCATCCTAACAAAGGACTATGTGTTTCAAACACCTGTCTTCCTTGATCGAGAAATAGCCTTGCGCCAGTTGCCTGCCTTTTTCCGATTCGCCTTAGGAAGAAATAAAGAGCACCAGTTTGTGAAGCTCGCTGACAAACCAGTCGCTTGAGGGGGCATGTAATATCCGCACCCTCTATTTTTATGATAGCAAGCTGTGTTCGCTGAGGACAAATGGAACGCCTGTCTAAAAACGCCCGTCTTCTTCATCAAGAGGCGAGCACAGCGATGCCCTCGATCTCGATCAGCGCGCCATCCTGGAAGAAGCGCGAGATCTCAAGCAGGGCAGCGGCAGGGTAATGGGTGCCGAAATAGGCGCGATGAACTTTGCCCAGCGCTTTGAGATGCGCGCGGTAATCATCGCGGTCACTTACAAAAATCGTCATCTTCACCATATCCTGCATCGTGCCGCCAGCAGCCTCGACGACGGTTTGCAGATTTTGCAACACCTGCTCATATTGCATAACGATATCGCCAGACGCCACGATCTGCCCCTCCGCATCACTGGCAGTCTGCCCGGCGAGAAACAGCAGGCGCCCGCCGGTAGTGACTACACCATGACTAAAGCCGCTGGGACGAGCCAGAGAGGGCGGATTGAGAATGTCACGCTCCATTGTTGAATGGTCCACCTTCGCTTTTTGCGTTTATCATATCACGCGCGCAAGATGCATGAGGTAGGAAAGCAGATTGCCTACATTCATCTAGCATACAAAATATTGCTGAGAAAAAGCAAATCGGAAGGAACATGATTAACACCTTTCTATTCCTACAACCTGTTACTCTAAAAATAGCTGGTTCGAAGCCCATACTATCTATGCTACGCTTTTCTGCTAGTTGAGGACGTTTGGGAGGGAAGTTCGCCCTTCTGTATACTTTACCCAGTCAACTCCTTGCTGCCCTGAGAAAAGAGAAACACACGTGAGCATTTCATCCAAGCAGCAGAGGAGGATAGACATCATCTGGAGAGAACTATCCGCTATGCGTATAAACAGCCAAATTTTCGTAGGATGGATTGCTTTGCATATCCTGCTCGCTTGCATGCTCTTGTTGGTCCTGCTCGTGCCTGCTGCTCATGGGCAGCCCAGGATTTTGCGGGCGCAAAGTGCTCATGCAACTCTGCCGGGTCCGCTCGGTCAGGCCTTTGAGCAGGCAGCCCGCGAGTTTGGCGTGCCCTCGACCCTACTGAAAGCCATCTGTTACATGGAAGGGCGCTTGAGTGACCAGAATGGACAACCAAGCGTTGATCATGGCTTCGGTTGTATGCACCTGATGAAGAACCGCCGTGGTGATATGCTGGACCAGGCCGCGCGCGAACTCAAGCTCAGTGTTGATCAACTCAAGTTCGATCTGCCGGACAATGTGCGTGGGGGTGCCGCGATTTTGCGCGACGATGCGCTCCAACTCTCCAGCGCGCGTAGCCTGCCGAATAACCTGAATGACTGGTATGGAGCTGTCGCCGCGTACAGCGACTCTACTACGCGCTCCACCGCGCTAATGTATGCAAACGATGTGTATAAAATTTTGCGTCGGGGCTTCAGCGCACCCAGCGATAGTGGGGAAATGATTACGCTCGCTCCTCAGGCGGTGCATCCAAACATGGTGAGCGCCGCAAGTGTGCGAGGAACGGGCGATCTCCCCGCCGAGTGCGCACCCGATAACAACGTCGATTACTCAGGCGCAGTGGACTGTATCCTGCCGCCACAAAATTATGATTGCAACGTGACGCCCAAAAACGCCCCCTGTACATATGAGAGCGCGCAACGACCCAATGACTATGCCATCGACCAGATCGCGATCCACGATATCGAGGGGACCGCGCTCTCTGCGCTCAACGTATTTCAAGACTCGAATAGCGGCGCCAGCATTCAGTATGTGATCGATAGTGATGGGACCATCTACCAGACGTTGCGTGAAAGCGATATCGGCTATCACGTTGGCAACTACTGGTATAACCAGCATTCTATCGGCATCGAGCACGCCGGCTACGACGCCACCGGGTATCGCTGGTATAATGCGACTGAGTATCTGGCCTCGGCTAAACTGGTAGCGTACTTGCTCCAGAAATATCATCTGCCACTGGACCGCGCGCACGTGGTCGCGCATGGTACGGTGCCTTCGCCATCCTCGACGATCACGCCTAACCACGTCGATCCCGGCCCATACTGGCTGTGGGATTACTATTTCGGGCTGATCCATCAACAAGGTGTGCCGCTACCTGCTACCGGCACCACTGCGCAGATGGTTATGCTCCAACCCCAGAGTGATCAGTCACCCGCCGGTTCACAGGGACACGAGACGCAGGCAAACTTTGCCTTTTTCTACCTCTACAAAGGTCCCAGTACGCGTTCGGGTCGTATCATTCAGCAAGGCAGAAGCTCGGATATCACCGATGTGACCAATAGCGTCGAGCCAGGGAACAGTTATTATTACGTTGCAAAGGCGCTGGACTCTGCCGGCAGTGGAGACATGATGTATCAGATTTGGTATGGCGAAGAGACACAGGCTCACGCCTCGTCAAGCAATCTCTTCGCGCACGCCGCCCTGGCCTGGCTAGCCGTCCCACCTGGCGCAGCAGTGCAGGGACCGGGCACACTGGTCAGGCTCACCACCAGCGACGGCAGCAAACCGCAAATCTATGGACGTCCCACGAGCAACACATCCAACACACCCACGCTGATCGGCGACGCGCCCATCGGTGCTCTATTTGCCTCGTGCTATACTGTCACCGAAGATGGGACCAGCAATCTCTGGTACGAGATCGATTATAACCATCGCCAGGCCTGGGTTCCCGCCAGCGAAGTGACATCGAGTTCAGCCAACCAGCCGGTTCAGCCAGATCCGAAGCAGCCTACGCAACCAGTTCAACCGAATCCAAACCAGCCAGTGCCACCGAGTCCGAATCAACCTACGCAACCAGTGCCACCAACCCCGGACCAGCCGGTACCTCCCAATCCGTACCAGACGCCAGATAGCGGGCGCGGCATAGTGAAACCTCTGCACCACCAGCATCGCAGCAAGCATGTCGATGGTGCAGGGCAATAGCCGTTTTGTCTCTTCTCTATACTATAAAGTAGCAGGGTCTTCCGCCCTTTTCTGCGTAAGATCCTCAAAAAGAGACCCGTTGCCACTCTGGGCACACGGTTTTCTATCCACTGATACCAGAGATATTTCAAGCTTTACTTAGCCAAGGAGAAAAAACATGTCTACATGGATCAAACCAACATTTGAAGTGATCAGTGTCAGTCTGGAATGTACCGCCTACACGTCTGCCCGGTAACTGTAGCAACCTCACCCAGAAGTGGGATAATATTTCAGAAAATATGACCGCGCGAAAAGCCATCCTGCTGTGTTTGTAAGCAGGATGGCTAAATATACAGGGGGTTGGGAGGGAATATGTATATACGCCTGCTCGGTACAGCGGCTGGTGGAGGTTTTCCGCAGTGGAATTGCAATTGCCGACAATGCCAGGGAGTTCGTCAGGGGACACTGCGCGCGCGACCACGCACACAATCGAGCGTTGCCTTGAGCGCGGATGGTGTACGCTGGTTCCTACTCAACGTCTCCCCCGACATTCGTCAGCAGATCGAGGCTTTTCCGCCGCTCGCCCCGACACCTTCAGGGGGTCCGCGGGGAAGTGGCATCGCCGCGATTTTCCTCACCGACGCCGATCTCGATCATACGCTGGGTCTACTGATCCTGCGTGAAGGTCTCCAGCGCGCGATCTACGCGACCCCGGCGGTACGCCATGCTCTGACCGAGGGACTGGCCCTTCTGCCAGCTCTGCGCCACTACTGCGACGTTGACTGGCGCGAGCCGGCCCACGAACTCACACCGCTTGATTACGCCGATGGCTCCCCCAGTGGCTTGCACTATGCTGCTTGCGCAGTTAACGGCCACTCGCCACTTTACATGGGTGAGCAGACAGCCCCAAAGCGGGGGGATCGGGTTGGTTATCGTTTCGTCGATACGCGCACCGGTGGATGCCTGCTCTATTTTCCCGGTCTGGCCGCTCTGGAAGAGCCGGTCAAAGCGTTGCTGACGAATTGCGACGCGCTGCTGCTCGATGGGACGTTCTGGAGCGAGCATGAGATGCAGCATACCTCTACCGGGACGAAAACTGCCACACAGATGGGTCACTGGCCAGTAGGAGGGCCAGAGGGCAGCCTGATCCAACTCGCAGCCCTCCCGATCAAACGCCGGATCTATCTCCACATCAACAACACCAATCCCCTGCTGATTGAAGATTCTCCTGAGTACGCAGCAGTCAGTGAGGCTGGCATCGAGGTTGGCTGGGACGGATTGGAGTTGACATTGTGAGCCTGTTTGAAAGAAAGTGAGGACGACATCAATGCCATTGCAGGAACAGGTCGAGGCCTGGAACAACGAAACGTTTCTTGGCCATCTCCAGGCCATTGGAGCGAGCCACTATCACGACAAGCACCCGTTCCATCGGTATATGAATAGCGGCCAGTTGGCACCAGAGCAGGTCAAGGGCTGGGTTGCTAACCGCTTTTATTACCAGAAAAACATCCCGCTCAAAGACGCGGCGATCATCGCGAACTGCCCCATCCGCGAGGTGCGCCGCGTCTGGCTGCATCGGATCAGCGACCACGATGGTATTCATGAAGGTGAGGGCGGCATCGAGGCCTGGCTGCGTTTGGCCGAGGCGGTGGGACTGAGTCATAAGGAGATGTTGAACGAGACGCATGTCTTGCCGGGAGTGCGCTTTGCCGTGGATGCCTATGTGCAATTTGCGCGCAGCAAACCCTGGATGCTGGCCATTGCCTCTTCGCTAACCGAACTTTTCGCGCCCGATTTGATGCAGGAGCGCCTGTCGGCTTTCGAACGGTTCTACACCTGGATTGATCCCACCGGTCTGGAGTATTTTCGCTCGCGCATCATCCAGGCCAGGCTCGATTCCGATCAAGGACTGGCCCTGACCATCCACTACTGCGATACGCGTAAATTGCAAGAGGCCGCGCTTCAGGCGCTCTCATTTAAATGTGATGTTTTGTGGACGATGCTGGACACCATGCTCCAGGCCTATGGCGCGGGCACCGGGGCATCCATAGACCACAAAGGCACCCATCTTGAGCACCGCTCTCTGGCCTCTGCGGAGCAACGCCAGGAACAGAGTGACCAGAGGATACACCTATGAGCCTGACATTTCTGCAACGTCTGCAAAGCGCGAAACCTCGCCTGGCTCCCAAAGCACGTTTACAGATCGATAAAGTGAGCGGCGAACCCGTGCTCCTCTATCCCGAAGGCGTGGTGCTGCTCAACACAACTGGCGAGGCCATTATCCAGCTCTGCGACGGTACGCGCGCTTTTTCTGAGATTCTGGCGTGCCTGTCTGTGACCTATCACACCCCGGCTGAGCAGCTAGAAGACGATCTCAGCGAGTACATTCTCAAACTGCACGAGCAGAACCTGGTGGAGTTGCTGGAAGATGAGCCTGAGATAGGGGAAAGGGAAGTATATGATGAAACATAAGCCAGCGAGGGACTACCGCCCCTTCGGTCTGCTGGCCGAGCTGACCTATCGCTGCCCCCTGCACTGTCCCTATTGCTCCAACCCTATTCAGGCCAGCGACGATGAACTCAGCACTGAGGAATGGTTGCGCGTGATCCACGAGGCCGCGGAACTGGGCGTGCTGCACATCCTGTTCTCCGGCGGCGAGCCACTACTGCGCAAAGATTTGCCTGAACTGGTGGCCTGCGCACACGGCGAGGGTATGTACACCAACCTGATTACCAGTGGCCTGGGTTTGACACGTAGCCGCGCGCTGGAGCTGCGCAAAGCCGGCCTGGACAGCATACAGATCAGTTTGCAGTCCGACCAGGCAGAACTGGCGGACAACCTGGCCGGTACGCCTGCCCACGCGCGCAAAATCGTTGCAGCTCAGCTTATCAGAGAACTGGGTCTGCCACTCACACTCAACGTCGTGCTCCACCGAGCCAATCTCGCCCGACTTGCTCAGATCATCGACCTGGCCGAACAACTTGATGCGCAACGCCTGGAACTGGCACACACCCAGTATCTTGGCTGGGCTTTTCTCAATAAAGAGGCGCTGTTGCCCACACGTGAGCAGATAGAGCAGGCTGATGCGCTGACAACTGCGGCCCAGCAACGCTTACGCGGGAAAATGGAGATTCTCTACGTGCTGCCAGATTATTATGCAGAGCGACCCAAACCCTGTATGCACGGCTGGGGAAGGCGCTATCTCGCGGTCAACCCCGCGGGTGAGGTATTGCCCTGCCAGACCGCGACGGTGATTCCTGATCTCCGCTTCGATAACGCGCGCCAGCACTCGTTGGCCTGGATCTGGCGTGAATCCGCCGCTTTCGCCCGTTTTCGCGGTACCGAATGGATGCCTGAACCTTGCCAGAGTTGTGAATTGCGCGCCATCGACTTTGGCGGCTGCCGCTGCCAGGCCTTCTTACTCACTGGAGACGCCGCCCGGACCGACCCCGTGTGCAACCTCTCACCCGATCACCAACTGCTGCAAGAAATCGTCGCACACAGCCAGACACAACCGCCGCAACCATTGCAGATGCGCCAGAATCCGTTTGCATACGCAAAGATGAGAAAGCTTTCTCCATAGCATCTCTTATTCTCCCCCTAAGGATAGGTCTTCTGCAACTGCTGGTGTATGCTGGATCTGAGGACCAATGACCTATGCAGCGGGTGTCTGCAGAGGACGATGTTACTATTTGGTAGACAAGCAAGCGGAGAGTATGCGATACTCAAACGGTTATCTCATGATGAGACCCCGTGCGCAGAGTTTTTTGGAGGTTTTTGTATGTCTTCGATGTATCCATCCTTTGGTGGAGCAGCGGTCCGGCCTTGTATGCGCTGTGGCGCGCCTCTGGCTTCTAACGAGAGCCAATGCTCCAGGTGCGGAACGCTGAATCCGCTTCCCCAGGGGCAGCAACCTGGGATGTTCCAGCAGGGACAACAAAGTCGATCTTCAGGCCCTTCCTGGGGCACCCAGCCACCTCAGTCACCACAATTCCCGGTAAATGGAGCAAATGACGGCAGATCTGACCCTGCGGGATGGGGATCAACGGGCCAGGCAGGTGGATGGCAACAAAATAGTCTCTTTTCCGGCCAGAATCGCTCACCTTCTCAACCCCTGCAAAACAATCTGTTTGGCAATAATGGCACCGGCTATCTCGGCCAGGGCCAATCCGCACCCAATAACAGGACTGGTGCTCTCGGCCAGAGTCAATCGTCGCCCAACAACGGATTTAGCAATTTTCAGCAAAACCCCAATAACAATTTCTTTTCGGTCACGCAACAAAAAGGCTATGGAGCCTCTCCGCTGGGGACCATGAATAGTCCCACCCGCCGTGGCTATCGACCAGATACTGATGATGAGGGCAACAGCAAGAAACGGCCTAACGCGGGTGTCGTGGTGCTGATTATTGTTTTGCTCATCGCTGTGGTTGGCGGGGGTGGGTTTTTTGGATACAAGCTGCTCAAGAAGAGTACAACTACCGCTGGCACCAATGTCACCCCGGTGGTCATTACGACGCCAACCGGTACCCCGGTGTTCAGCGACTCGTTTAAAGACAATGGGTCGAACTGGAACGCCAATGCGCCAACCGGGACAAAGTTTTCCATCTCCAATGGGAAAATGATCCTGGAGTCTGATAATCAGGGGGTCGTGTTTCCCGAAATACTGCCCGGTAACAAAACCTTTGACAATTTTCGCATCGATGTCGATGCTGCTCTGGCCAAAGGTGATAACACCAACGGCTATGGGATCTACATTCGCGCAAGTTCAACCCAGGATAGCCCTCTTGGACAGTATTACCGCTTTGAGGTCTACGGCGATGGCAACTTTGTGATCTATAAAGGTACGCGAGACGCCAACGGCAATACCACCTCTACTTCGCTCAAACAGTCGCTGAAACCAAGCGATGCGGTCTATACCAACGGCACCCTCAATCACCTGACGGTAATTGCCAATGGAACACAATTGAGCTTTTATATCAACAACACAAATGTGAGTACATTTACCGATACCACGTATAAAAGTGGCGCGGTGGCGTTGTTTGTGTCGGACCTTAAACCGCCAGCCAATGGCTCCTCGACACCCAGCAATCAGCCAGCGATGGCTCAGGCAACCTTTGAGCACCTGGCGGTCTTCCCGCCTCAATAAATGGGGCAAGTATCAGCTTTTCATACACGCTGGGACAGGCGATATCGTCTGTCCCAGCGCCTTCCCCATTTACACGAGATTGATCCAGTATAGATGGCACTGCCGGCCCTTTTGTACAACCTCGGCAACCTGCCATTCACCGTCCTTGCTGACCATGACTCGCCCTTTAACCGGGTTTTCAATGACACGCAGGAGCTTGCCGCCATTTTTCTTGATGACGCGCACCGAGGCGGGGTTGGCGTCCTCAATGGTCAGCGAAACGCCCGCGAGATGGATAGCGCGAGCTTTCTCTAATAGGAGGGCCAGTTGACGGGTGGCATATCCTTGTCCACGCTGCGTGGGGCGAATATTGTAACCGATGTGTCCGCTATATTTCTCATGGGGCGGCAGTAAGCCAGGGCGAAAGCGGATTTCACCCACCACCATCGCCCCATCCTTGAGCAGCAGATAGGTCTGTTGCGGCGGCATACCTGGCGGGAGTCCGATCCCCTCGGCCTCGTCCTCCAGTTCGCGCACAAACTGCTCAAAGTCCTCGCGGGCCAGCTCGATGTTATTGTAGCCATACGCCTCGCCAGCGTGGATATGCTCATCAACCATCGCCAGATAAGCAGGACCGTGCTCGATGGCCGGTTTCACCAATGTCAGAACCTCGTGGGTATGCATGTTATTTTCCTTCCTGTATGCTCATATCTACCCTTTTTGCCAACAAATCTTTCCATTTGCCTACTGCTTCCACCTTCCCATCTTTCAAGACAATCACCTGATCTGCGCGTTGCAACACTGCCTGACGATGTGAGACGAGCAGGCAGGTTGTGTGTGGACGCGTGGCCAGCCGTTCCCAGAGGCGCTGCTCGGTCTCGACGTCGAGAGCGCTGGAGAGGTCGTCAAAGACCAGTAGCTCTG
>CAXUEY010000019.1:0-30172 GCA_964250225.1 uncultured Ktedonobacteraceae bacterium
CTTTCTCTCGCTGCAACCGCTGGGCGAGCGGCAAACCCGCGACCTCATCAACCGCCTCGGCTCCGAGATCCCCGCCGATATTCGCGAGCAGATCGTCGCGCGCTCTGGCGGCAACCCGTTCTTTGCGCTTGAACTCCTGCACGCCTTTAGCGAAATTCAGCTCAAGGGCGGCACAGTGAGCATAGCGGCACTGCCTGATAACGTGCATGCCGCCATCTTAGCCCGCATTGATCTGCTCTCGCGTCAAGAGCGCAACATCCTGCAAGCCGCCTCTGTCGCCAGCCGCGCCTTCCGCACCTCACTGCTTGAGGCCGTGATGGATCAATACAGCGAGGCAGAGATCGCGACGGCACTCGACGGCCTGCTGGCCCGCGACATGATCGTGCAAATCGAGCACGAGCGCTACAATTTCCGCCATATCCTCATCCGCGACGTGGCCTACGGCACGCTCTCGCGCGGTGAACGTATTCGTCTGCACAGCAAGATTGCGCTCTGGCTGGAGGCCAGCGCCGGCGAGCATCTCAACGAATACATTGAGATCATCGCCTATCACTATCGCGAAGCCATCCAATTCTCGCGCCAATCGGCCATTCCCCTGGTACTGCCTTTCAAGACCGAGGACGCCGCCCAGATTTTCGCCCGCGCTGGTGTGCTGGCTGGCCACACCGGATCGTATGCCGAGACGAAGAACCATATGCAAATGGCCATCGACCTCTCTCCAGAGGCCGCACGCATGCACCTGTATGAGCAGTTGGGCGATAGCGTGCTCTGGGGCCAGATCCCCAACGAAGCCTATCGCAAAGCCCTCGACTCCTGGCGCGCTACTGAGGAGAAAGACCCGCTGACTGGCGCGCGGTTGATCCGCAAAATGCTGATCGCTAACACACGGGATGTCATCTACTCTTTTCTCAAACAGGAAGAAACCGAAGAACTACGTACAGAAGCCCTCAACCTCGTGGGCATAGCCGAAGATGAAGATGAGCGCTGGTATCTTCGCCTGACCGCCTGCTTTGATCCGCACTTCTGGGAAAGTGCGAAGAGGCCTTCCCTGATGGATGTTATGATTCAGCATAGAGCGTTGGCCCAGGAAGCGGCGGCCTATTTTGAGCAACGCGGCCAGTGGGATACCATGAGTCTGGCGCAGGAAGCTGTTATTCGGCTCTCTATCTATTTAGGAGACATGCAGACCGCCCTGGCAGATGTGGAAAAACTCCTGGCTATTCCCAATCTAGCACCAAGAGAATGGTCGAATGCAGTTAGCGCAATAGTTGTGTATTACTATCTCACTGGCGATTACGAAAATTGCATCTCCAGAGCCACAGAGATTTTTGCTAACCTGAAACCGGGCCAACCAATATCCGGTCTGGGCGATGTTGCCTGCTACCTGATTTATGTAGCCTTCACCTGTGGCCGCTGGGATGAGGTTGAACAGTTTCGCACAAAATTGGATGAGATTAGAGAACTGGTGCAATATGACCACCTCGTCAGCGCTGGTCTCATGCGAGGCTACCTCACTTTGCTCTGGTTCGCGCTTGCTCGTGAAAATCGCCCTCTGATCGATGCGGTAGCAACCATTGTGCGTAAATATGGAGATGTTCTTGGGCCGAACTTTGTAGCCTATGTCGAAGCTCTACTTACAGCCGATGTGCAACGATTTTCCCTGGATATAGGGGGAAGAGTAGAAGATGTGCTCTTGATTGGCCTCTTCCAATTCTTGAGCGAGCATAACAAACCCTTCCCTACAGAGTTTTCAAAGTTTTTGTCGGAGATTGGCGTCACCTATGGTGCATTCGCTTACTTTACTCATATTACGATTGCGCTTGCCGACAACGACGATACGCGCCTCGCGCAAGCCATCGACGAGGCCGAGGCGCATCAGCTTATTGTGCATGCAGCCCGCATGCGCATCGTGCTGGCTCAGCGCACCGGGGACCACAGCCAACTGGAACGCGCCCGCCCGGTGCTGGAACGCCTGGGGGATCGCTTGCATCTGCGCAGGCTGGAAGAGGATGAGCAGGGGCTACAGAGCGCGCAGTAGCGAAATTAGCCCTGTTCATCCTCATCAAGGTCAAGCAAAAGCCCTTCCACTTCTTCGGCATCGTGAGCCGTAATCAAACGAAGGATCAATCGTTGTAAACACTCCTGATCCTCAACCTGGCGCACCTGCTTCTTTGCCATGCGGACAAGTTTAGGGAAATCTCTTGCAACTAGAGCCATAATTGTCTGGCGGTGCCCTTCCAATATTTCCTTCGATATCCGTTGACGCTCTTCTAATGCCCGTTGACGCTCTTCTTGAATCCGCTGCTGTTCCTTTTCGCGTATCCTCTCTTCTATCAACTGGTAAACCGGTGAATCCTCGAATAAATCCATCATCTTATTACACTCCTTTATTAACCACTCCAAATCATCGCCTTTTAACAACCAGCCAGCAATAATCCGGCCTGGAGTTATCAAGCTGTTGAGTCTGTTACCTCTCTCGACATTATTTCACCGCATATGCAGATATATGACAGTATACCAGCGCTTTTCACAAAACACAACAAACAAGCAGTAATCAAAGAGCCGGAATTATATGCTTCTCTATTGTAGTGATAAGATTTCAGCAAAAACCCGATTTGTTAGGATTGCACCTCAAACCCGCGTTCTTTTAATAACTCAACCACACGCTCCAGGTTCTCCGGTGCGACGCGCACGAGGCGCTTTTCGATGGGGATTGATACGCCAAGCAGGGGGCCGATTTCTTCGTCGGCGAGGATGTCGGGCAGGGTCGCGGCTGCGAGGCTGAGCAGGGGCGCGGACTCGATCTGTGGAGCGGACGGTTCGTCGTAGCCATTGCCCCAGAGTTTGAGGCGGATGAGAAAAGAACCGGGCACGCCGTCCGCGCAGTAGTGTTGCAAGAACTGGATGATGGCGTCAAGTACCAGGCCAGCGTCGAGGGCGTCCCGCAGGGAGGCAAAGGTGAGCCGTCGCCAGCCGCTCACAACATCGTGTTCGGTGAAGCGCTCCAGTTCGGTGGCCAGGTAGAGATTGGGCAGGGCATAGAGCGGCTTGAGCAGGCCATCCGCCAGCAATTGCCATTGAACCTCGCGGCTGGGCAGGGGCGCGCCGCTCAGTAGATCCTGGTGTTGCGCGGCTGAGGTCAACGCGGGCAAGTACTCACGCTGCCAGAGTAGTTCTTGGAGTTGCGCGAGATGCCCGACGGCTACTTCGGCCAGAGTGGGTGCGAGCCGACGCACCAGCCACGCGCCTGCCTGCGGGCTGCTGAATAGCTCATCCAGCAAAGCGGGATCGTCAACTTCCAATAGGGTTGTGCCGCGCCAGAGCTCGATGCGCCTGGCCTGGCGTTCCCACTCCACCAACGAGTATTGCACGTTTTGGGGTATCGCACCGCCGGCGGCCTGCTCCAGGGTGTGCTGGATCGTCTCAGCGCTCAGGCCCATTTGCACCGCGCGCGTGACGCTGGCTTTGTTCAGACGATACTGGGCGATGAGTTCCAGGCGCACACGTTCCGCGAAGGTGTCCAGTTCAACCAGCAAGGACTCGGAGACGGGCGCCAGAGCCACCAGATCAAAGTTTGGCTGCACAACCAGGCGTCCCTCACGCTGCTCGGCAACCTCTGGCATAGCGGAACCGGCGAGCAGGCCCGCGCCCTGCGCCAGACAGAAGCCATCGGGATGCTCAGCGCTCTCTTGCTCGACTACACCCAGCCAGGAGAGCGGTCCCGTGAGCAGCGCGCGAATAAAGCCGCCCTCGACCTGATGCCAGCCTTCGCGATGCGTCAGCCAACCGCGACGCAAACGGAAATCCCAGCCATACGGGTTACTGCCCAACGAATAGCGCTCCGCTCGCGCTCCATACTGACGCGGAAAAAGCAGGTAGGGCACGTGCAGCTTCATATACGCGACAAACCCCGCTGACGCGTGCCATGTTGCGGGCGTGACGCGCAGGACATGATCCACAACCAGCAAACGTGAATAGACCACCTCTTCGTGCGCGGGATCAAATAGCGAGGGTCCGGGCCGTACCACGACGTCGGGGAGAAAGGCCAGCTCGTTCCAGAAAGGCGATTCCAGCCAGAGGCGAAAACAGCGCCACGCGCGCACAATCAGCGGTTGTGCAAAAAACTCGCGTGCTGGAGCCGCGCACAGCGCGCCCTGGCGTTCCACAAGCAGACCGAGTTGCATCAGGAGCAGGCGCAGGAAAAGCAGATAGGGCGTATCGCTCTCACTGGGAGATCGTTCACTGCTCAAGCCTTGCACGAACCTGTCCTGTGGGGCCAGCGCTTCGATCACCTGACGCAGGGCTGTGCGCGTGAGCAAACGACTGTTCAGCAGAAGCAGCCCATCGCGCGCGCTCGCGACCAGCGACCAGTAGAGGTAGAGAGAGCGCTGTAAGGCGCGCATGCTCTCGTTGGGCAGTTCGCCTTTCTCAGCAGCAATAGGCCGTTGCAGCTCATCAATTTTCCACTCTTGTCGGGCACTTTCCGCGACGGTTTGCGGCACAATCAACACGCCATCGTAGACGCCGCTGGCATAATCGCGACCCACAAAGTTGGTTTGTTTGCCCCAGAAGAGCAGGCCAAGTACAAGCAGACGATGCAGCGCTTGCTCAAAAGATCCGTGGGGATGAGGCGCGGGATAAAGCGAGGTCAGTGCTGTGGGATGGCCGCCCACCATCATAGGAGTAGAGTACGTGTTCTCTTGCTCGGCAGATGCTTCGAGAGGCGAGCCAGTAGAGCTAAAGTAAAGAGCGAGGTCGCGGCTATTGGCGCGTCCACCACAAGCCACCAGTTCACGCAGCACGCAGCTTTCGGCATCCCCCAGCGCGTGCAACACCTCGCGACAAGACTGTGGCTCAAACAGGTACGCGGCCAGTTCTGCCAGGTCCAGCGTGACCAGGTCGGGCGCGTTCTCAGGACTTTTGCCCGCGGCTATTTGAGCGGCGAGGCGTGTCTTCACGATAGCCTGCACATGATAGGATGGCACTGTTTGCAAGAGAAGGAAGTCACTTTGCTCCATCGCGTTTATCCTCCTCGTGCAGCAGCGGAACCTGCCCGCGCCGTTTTAACTCTTCCAGCAGTCGCTCTACACCCTGAGTTTTGAGCAGGAGCAGATTGGGATGCAGTATGCGCAGTGTCTGCTCCTCCAGCGAGGTCAGCGCGCGAAGTTGCTGCATTACTGTGGTATCGGCGGTCTGGAGAAGCGAGACATCTGTATAGATGCGTACACGGCCATACTGTGCGACGCGACGCTCCAGACTGCTCAACAACTGGGAGAGCGCCCCGTACTCGTCGTTGAGGCAGGAGCGAGCCAGCAGGCTCAACAGCTCACGGGGAGCGCGTCCCCGGCTGATCGCCTCGCCCAGAGAACGCGGCGTCAGACGATAGCTCAACTGTCCGTGCTGGATGCCACTGCTCGCGGCGAAATCTTCGACGCATGCAATCAGCGGCCAGTGCGCAGCCTGGCAGGGAATAAGCAGGTCGCCCGTCTCTGAGACCGTCAATGCAGGTTGGGCAGGTAACGATGGAGCACACTCGCCTTCCAGGGCGACTGCCGGGATACCCTGAAAAAATAGGCTGGCCAGGGGAGTGAGCCGGAAGGCCAGCAGTTGCTCATCGGATGAGAGGGCCAGATCGCACGCGCCCCACCAGTGCAGCGGTCCCTGGATCAGATACGCCAGGTAACGTCCCTCGGCGCGCAACCAGTCCGCGAGCTGAGTGGGATGCAGCGGACGCCCCTCTTGCTGTTCAATCCACCAGTGAGGCGAGGGAAACAGGCGCTGGCGACGTTGCAGAAACGTCGGATGCAGACGATAGACGAAACGCGCAAAAGCCGCGAAATTGATCCACTGACCCACAGGCACCTGGGCCAGCAGAGAAAGCAGCTCCTGGCGCGCCTCATTATTCTCCTGCTCCAGTTCTCCACGGCGCAGGGCTGGCTGATTCAGCGGCGTGGCCCGACAGCGTATACGCACTCCATGCTCGGAGAGTTCAAAAAGTTCGGTATAAGAAGTATGCTTCGACCAGTGCGTAAAAAGCTCGTGGAGCACATCGTTGCGGTCCGAACCGAGCAAAAGTCGGGCCGCATCGGGCAGCACGCACAGATTGGCCTGCCAGGGCTCGTTTTTATAGAGGAGATCGGAGAGGCGCAGTAAGTGTATGATAAAGCGCAGCAAGGCCACCGGGCGCGGGACCTCAATCTGTACAGCCTCGACCATAGACGCAGTGGGCAGATCCTCAGGCGCGGGCAGCGGCAGCGAGCCATCCGCGGCCAGGCGTGTGGCGGGAAACGAGCCAACGCGCTGGGGACGCCTCTCCAGCAGTTCAGCAGGCGACCCATCCAGGACGCGCGCACTGAGCAGCATATCTTCCAGCAAGCGAGAGGGCTCAGCCAGGCGCAGCGTCGGTAAAGCGGAGCTTATGCCTTTGCCATAGGGGAGAGTGGGATCAAAAGGCGTGGTTGGCAGCGTCACATGCAGAGCCTCGCGCACCTCGTGGGGAATATACCAGCTTAAATCCAGCGGAGAAACGTTGAGATGCACGCGCGGCTGCAATGAATGCTGAAAGCTCGTGCGCACAATCAGCAGCTTCGCCTGTAGCCCAAGCAGCATAGTCTGCAAGGTAGCAGTGTTATCCAGGGCGAAGCGCTCAAACAGGCCGCGCAACTCCTCGTCGCTCATCACGCCGCCAGCCAGAGCAAAGGCTGCCAGCAATTGGCGCTGTGGCTTATCCAGCGTAGCCGCCACGCGCTTCACCGCTTCTGGCTGGCTCAGCGTCTCGATCAGTGTCTCAATCAGTTGCTGTTTGGCCAGACCGGGCAGGGCAATATCGTACTCACGCGCCAGCGCGCGCAACTCGCTCAAGCCCAACTGCCCCACCGTCTCGCTGACACTGTTAACCGGCAGATTACGTGTGGGCAATGGCTCATAACGAGGAGTAGAGGACGCGTCTGGCGGAGAATCATCGGAAAACGCGCGTATCGTGTTAACTGAGTTGGAAACGAGCGAGGATACAGAATGAGGCACAGAAGGGGTATCCTCGTCCGCGCGCGCGCGCAGGGCAACAAAGGTGTAGGAATGGTTGACCCAGTGATAGAGCAGGGCTGCGGCATGCACACACAACAACACAGCCGTATTCCCGCAGGTACACACAGCCCGGCATGAGTCGCGGCGCACCACCTCGACTGCAACCTCAAAGCGTTGGTCGGCGACAAAATCGGCACCTCTTACCGCATCCTCTGACTGTTCCACGCCCGCTTCTAGAGATAGCTCAGGGAGGGTCACAACGCCTGAGATGCGCGCCCCCTGGCGTCTGGTTGTAGAGACATGCCCACGCCGGGCGTATGCTTGTCCCAGTGACGCGCTTGCAAGTCCCGCCAGACCAATAATATCAGCCTCTCGTAGACGTTGCAACGCGACAGGCACAATATCATCCATTATCTATACCTGTAGTTCATTTTTAAGCACATGTGTCATGAAAAATTTTCAGTATCATAGCACGAAGTCGCCAGAACGGTCAAATGGGCAAGAGTACAGAGTATGAGGAAACCAGGCTCAGTCCAGCGCGCCGAATATGATATACTACCTCTGAGCTATCTCTCATCATTCTTCAGGAGAATTTTCAGATGCAAGAATCAACCACTGTGGTAACCACGCACCAGGCCGACGAGCACCGCGAAGCATATGGCACCGCGAAAACAGAGAACCTGCGCGATTTGGGTTTGTGGCGCGTGCTGCTGCCGCTCGTCGTCATTGGCGGCTGCCTGGCTCTGCTGGCTATCCCATTGATATTTTTAGTCCCACTACTTGTAAAGTCGTTTGATCCGGGAAACGCGGCCAATATGCAGGGCACACCACTGACCTGGCTCTGGATCGTCATGATCCTGCTGATCCTCGCGGTTGACGCCGTGATTATTCGTGGTCTGGGCAAGATCTTTTTCACCCAGGCAGGAAATTATCGCTAACACGACTGTTCTCTTATTCGGCATCAAAACGGGGCAGAATAGAACGAGACACGATTAAACAGTAATATCGTTTAACCGCTGTCTCATTCTATTTTCTCGCTAAAAAGGTATTCCCCTCTGTGGTTGAGAGGGCAATTGCTTTTTCAGATAAGCTAGTGTATATTTACGAAAGCCGCCGACAGAGCAATTCCAGCAGCGTGGAGTTTGCCTATATGAGATTGAAGCCATATAGCATTGTATGTATAAGGAGAGATGTACTATGTTTACCCCATTGCCTAAAACAAGTGAAGCATTTGCTGCGTTAAGCTGGGCTGAGATTGAACCCTGGTATCGCGAGCTACTGGATAGCCCGCTGGATCAGGAAAACTTGCCGTCCTGGTTGGCGCAATGGTCAGACGTGAGCGCGCTGGTCGATGAAACCGTCATGCTCCTGGACATTACCTGCACACAGAATACAGCGGATGAAGCGCGCACACAGCGCAAACGGCGCTTCATGGACGAGGTACACGCGCCGCTCCAGGTATTAGAGCAACAGGCCAAAGAGCGTCTGCTGGTCAGCGGGCTGGAACCGGAAGGTTTTGCCATTCCCCTGCGCAACCTGCGCGCTGAGGCGGATCTGTACCGTGAAGAGAATCTGGCCCTGCTCAACGAAGACAAAGCCCTGAGCGACGAGTACAATCAGATTGGCGGGGCACAGACGGTCATGTGGGAAGGGGAAGAGGTCGCGATCACCATGTTGTATCCGGTCCTGAGCGATCCTGATCGCACACGCCGCGAGCAAGCGTGGCGTAATATCGCGGATCGTCAACTGGCGGATCGTGAAAAGCTCGACGAGATCTGGATTAAGAAGATGAAACTGCGCCAGCAGATCGCGCGCAATGCCGGTTATGAAAACTACCGCGACTATCGCTGGCGACAGTTGCTACGTTTTGATTACACGCCAGATGATTGTCGCACCTTGCATGAGGCGGTTGAACGCGTAATCGTGCCGGAAACCAGGCATATGGCTGAGAAGCGCCGCCAGCAATTGGGCATCGAGAGCCTGCGCCCCTGGGATACATGGGTGAATCCACAGGCGAAGGAAGCGCCACGGGCTGTCACTGATGTCGATGGATTGTTAAAACAGTGCGCCACAGCCTTTCAACTCATCGATCCCCAGTTGGGAAATTACTTTGAGATCATGTTGCAAGATCAATGCTTCGACCTGGAGGAGCGCCCAAACAAGGCGCACGGCGGTTATAACTTGCCCTTAGAAGTCAAACGCCGCCCTTTCATCTTTGGACATGTGAACTCGATTACCGACATAGCGTCGCTGATCTTTCATGAAGCAGGCCATGCCTTCCATGTTTTTGAGACGATCCCGCTGCCCTATATCCATCAGCGCAAAGAAAATGCTGTGCCGATTGAGTTTGCGGAGGTTGCCTCGACCAGTATGGAATTGATCGGGGGCATGTATCTCCAGCAAGCAGGACTGTGTACGGAGCAGGAGGCGGCGCTGTTGCGTACACAGCACCTGGAGGAATTCTTAACCGGCCTGTTTCCAACCATCATGCAGGGAGATGCTTTCCAGCACTGGGTCTATGACAACCCTGAGCAGGGAATGGACCCGGAAAAGTGTCGGAAGAAATGGGCAGAACTCTCGCAGCGCTATCACCCGGATATCGACTGGAGCGGTCTGGAGGCTGCGCGTAGCAATGGATGGCAAACTATACTGCATTTCTTCGAAGTTCCATTTTACTTTATTGAGTACGCGTTTGCTGCACTCGGCGCTTTCCAGGTCTGGCACAACTATCAGCGTGACCCCCAGGCCGCGCTGCAACAATATCGCGACGCGCTCGCTCTGGGTGCGCTACGCACAGTACCGGAACTCTACGAAGCCGCAGGCGCAAAATTCGGCGGGAACAACGAGATCCTGCAACTTGTAGTAGAACTCGTGACTTCAACGGTTGAGCAGCTTGAAGCACAGGTACAGTAATAGCCAATAAATACGCAGAACGGGGTGCATCCTGTTCTGCGTATTTATTGGCTATTACTTCACGCCTTTAGCCGTCCGAAATGCCTCATCGGTTTTCGCTGCCATAATAAAATCGTTTTTGTGCAGGCCGCCGATGGCGTGTGTCCACCAGCTCACGGTGACTTTGCCCCACTCGGTTAGCAGGGCGGGATGGTGGCCTTCCAGTTCAGCCAGTTCGCCGACGCGGTTGGTAAACGCCAGGGCATGCACAAAATTATCAAACACAAAACGTCTGTTGATGCGCAGGATGCCATTTACATCGTCAACTTTCCAGTTTGGCAACTGCGCCAGATAGCCATCAATCTCCGCAGAGGTAGCGGCTGGCTCGCCTCCCTCACAGGGCACGCAACGAGCCTGATTAAGCTGTTCCATGATTGTTCTCCTTAGCACAAATGTGTCGTGTATCTGCAAAAAAGTCAGTTCACCTCTCATTATACCCGCTTTTTTCATCGGCATCTTTACAGAAGCGGCCCATTCATCCCCCGTCTTTGCAAGCGGGGGATTAATGGGCGTTCCTTATCTGGGGCGTGAGTCGGGTGGACCGGTTGCCGTTTTTCTCTTCCAGTGGTAGAACAGCTCCAGAGTACCTTGAACAACTGAATGGTGCATGGGTTCGCTGGCGAAGGGCCAGTAGTAAAAGCACATCCGTGTTGTACCAGGAACCAACGAGACGTTCAACTCGTTGAGTCCCCAAACGGACTCGCACAAACACCTCTTCTCACACGCGGGGCGTGTCCGAGAAGGCAGCCGGAGGGCTGGCCTGTGTGGTCACAGCACAGGTGCCACTGGATCGGTTCGCTGATCTGCCAGTGGATGGGCCGCCTGAGACGGCCCCCAACGGTGAAGCATTTGGACATCGAAGGCGAAAGCAATTGAGGTGAAGCTGATCCGACCCCCCCGTTCTTCATACGGGGGAGATCTCAGGCGCCTGTTTCCATACCCATTCGACAATAGTTTCAATGAAGCCAGGCACAGGTTCCCATTGCTGCTGGCCGTCAGCGGCTTCGACAAACCTACCAATACCATGATCCCCTTCAGGGAAAAGGTGCAGTGTATAATCAGTATGGCCTGCCTCCTGTAAAACCTGCTTAATGATGGTAGCGCTTTGCTGGGGCGGCACCGACTCATCCTTCTCTCCCCACAGCGCGAGGACAGGTTGTTTGAGAGATCTCCACGTTGGCAAGGGATGAAAAAAGAGCGTGCGCCTTGAAAAGCCTAAAAATCCAGGGTATGTTTTCGGCAGGATGCGTAGAGAGTTAAACATGAGCTTTACACCAAACATACGTAAAGCAACGATGACCGGGGTAGAGTGCTTCTCACGGATCAGCAGTTCACGCCGGTAATATTCCTGCGTGGTCGGTGTCATTGCGGCGGCAGAGACGGTGACGATAAAGCCAATTTCTGGTGAAAAGGTGGCAGCTAGTGGCACGACCCATCCTCCCTCACTACAACCACACAGTCCAATATGTTCGGCATCGAGAGCGGGATAGTGCTCTTTCAGAAAACGGACACCAGCTAACGCATCTTCAGCCAGTTCTCGATAAGAACCCTCCTGCCAGTTTCCTGTAGATACCCCTGTCCCGCGTTTATCATAAATCAACGCAGCAATCCCCTGCTGTGCAATGGCCTCTGCTCGCTTACGCCATGCATCACGCGTCTCGCCTCCCGATCCATGTACAAACACAATAGCGGGACACGGTTGAGCCATCTCAGGGATGAAAACCGTACCACCCAGGGTGACATTGCCTTGCGTATACGTGACATCTTTTTGCGTGATAGCACATGAGTTGTTGATCATAGCTTTCCCTTTCAAAGGATATATTTTTGCTGAATCCTCAAACCGGACCACAACATCATCCAGCCAGGCTCGCTCTATTTCCAGGCTCGTTCTCTAACGCTGCAGTGTGATCCAACTGGTGCATGTTCGGGTTAAAGAGCAGGGTGAGCGTGGCTATGAGGTACGCGAAGGTCATCAGATAAAGTGTCCCTTGCAGACCCAGACGTTCGACACTGGTTCCAATCAACAACAGGCCAAGAGGAACGGCGATCAGGGCCAGGGCAATCAGCGGACCAAGCACGCGCCCACGTTTCTCGGCAGGCACACGCTCTATCACGACGGTCATAATAATCGGGTTGATCGGCGCGCTGGCGATACCCCCTAGAGCCGTTGCCAGCAGGATCACGGGCAACGAGGGCAGCAGTGCGAGTACCCAGAACGGCAGGCCCATCCCGATAAAAGACAGAATAAAGGTGACGCGTCGGGGCAACTTCACTCCCAGCAAACTGAAGAGGATGGAACCGAGTAAGGCTCCGCCGCCAAAGGCCGCTGAAGCCAGGCCAAAGGCCAGCGCGCTTCCAAAATGTGCTTTGGAATAAACCGGTAGCACAACAGCGGAGAGCGAGGCGTCAAGCAGATTGGTGATAATCAGCGCAAACATGATCGCCAACATGAGTTGGTCGTGGCATAACGTCTGGAAACTCAATCGGAGGCCAGCCAGGAAGGAGGATGCCTCATCTAATTGCATTTCTGCATCCGTCTGAAGCTCTGGTGCGCCTTCTGCATCCTTCTGAGCCTCTTGAGTGGCTTCTTGAACGTGGCTACTTCTGGATGCTGGTATGGCAAACGCGACGATGCACGCTGAGAGGGCAAAGCTCGCTGCATCCACCCAGAGTAGCCTGGTGGTACCCAGGATGACGATCAGCACCCCGGCAAGCGGCGCGCCCAACAGTCCGGCGCCACGTTGGATGGCTTGCAGGATCGAGCTAGCGCGCTCTAAACGTATTGTAGCCAGATCAGCCAGGTCGGGCAATAAAACCGTGCGAGCGGTTGTGCCAGGTGCGTTGCAGAGTGAGGCGCAAAAGACCAGGATGAGCAATTGCCAGAAGGCCAGGCCCACGCTATAGTAGAGCAACGGAATAAGCGCAACCGCAGTGCCGCTGGTCAGGTCCGCCAGAATGCTGATGCGCTTCTGCCCCACGCGATCAACCAGCGTGCCGCCAAACGCCCCGGCCACGAGATTCGCCACCACCTCGACGCACGCTGTCAGCCCCATCTGGGCCGCGCTCCCGGTTGTGAGCAGAACAAACCACGGGATAGCCAGCGCCGTCAACATATTTCCCAACATTGAAATGCCATTCGCGCCAAAAAGTGCCAGCATAGGGAGGCGCTGTCTTTTCGTTACTTGCTGATTTTGCATGCTGAAATCCTTTCTTATGCCAATGCTTATTTCATACGTTCTGCTTATTCTGGCGGTTTCTCAGGAGATAGATGTTCCCGATCTTGTTGCGCAAAAGCCCTGCTACGTCTGGCTTTTTGCTGGACGGTGAAATCGTGGGGATCTTGCAAGGGAGGTCGTGCCGATCCCTCAAGCTGAGCTACAGCTTTATCGAGCCAGACCAGATCAGTCTCCATACGCGCTTCGCCGTAGCTGAAGACCAGCTCGCTGTATTCATCGATAAAGGAGACGCCGTTTTTTTGCCACGCGCGCAGTTCGTCCAGCAGCCTCTGTACCTCGCGACGACGCGCCTGAAGATGCTCAAGCAAGCCTGTCCGGTCTGCGCCAGCCGATCCCCAGAAGATCATTTTCAGCAACAGTTCGTCGCGCATGGGTGGCAGAGCCTCCAGAGGCTGCTCCAACCACTGCTTGAGATCCTGCCAGCCGCGCGCGGTCAATTCGTAGACTTTCCGACGCCTTCCCTCGCTCTCTTCCTGCTGCACCTCGACGGCACCATCTTGCTCAAGCTGCTTGAGACGTGGATAGATGCTGCCAAAACTGAGTGAGGAGAGCATCCCGGCGCCGCCCTGCTCAAATTCGTTTTTGATGTCGTAACCAGAACAGGGGACAACGCTGATGACCCCCAGAATAACGTGCTCGCTCGCCATACACTGACCTTTCTCTCTCGTGCTAATGTATCTCGTTGATATATCTTATTGATATATTACATCGATATATCAAGTTTGTCAAGGGCGTCGGCGTATATCTTTTTCTGGAGGTGTTTACATGTGGGGTGCATAGATAGATAGATTGGCAAAGGGGCCAGATATCTCGCAAACGCGCTGAGAGAGCCGCTCTATGGGCTTTTTTTGTCCAGCGTGATACAATCTACACGAGTTATTGAAAGGCAGGAGAAGAGTGGTGAAATTGAGGTTAGGGTTTCTCGCATCCCACGGCGGGAGTAGCATGCAGGCCATCTACGCGGCCACTCAAGCGGGTCAGCTTGACGCGGAAGCCAGGGTAGTCATCAGCAATAACAGTCAATCCAGGGCGCTGGCCTTTGCCAGAGAGACGGCGATACCCGCGTATCATCTCAGCCTGCAAACCGAGCAGACGGCTGACAGGCTGGACCACGCCATTTGCGAGGCACTCCTGACCCACGCGGTCCAACTGGTCATTTTAAGCGGCTATATGAAGAAACTGGGGCCGCACACGCTCGCGGCCTATCAGGATCGTATTTTCAATATTCATCCCGCGCTGCTCCCCAGCTATGGCGGCCAGGGTCTCTATGGCGACCATGTTCACGCGGCTGTTCTGGCCGCCGGAGACCTGGAGACGGGCATCACAATTCACCTGGTTGATGAGCTATACGATCACGGACGCACCATCGCCCAGGCCAGAGTGCCGGTCCTGCCAGGCGACGATGTGACCAGCCTGGCCCAGCGCGTTAAGGACCGCGAGCAAACTTTTTTTGTAGAAGTGCTACGCCAGATCGCTACAGGAGAGCTTAAGGTTGGCCTGTGACCCCCTTAATCTTCCATACGGCTCGGAATATTCCCCTGACTCGTCCAGCGCTGCATAGTACGCGCAAAATCCTCGACAGCCTGCGGGCCTGCCACTTCAAGTCCTTGCTGGAACTTCGCCGGGTCCACGCCTCGGTAACCCATCCATTCAGAGTAAAAACCCGTCAGACGTTCACCAGCAAGTCTCCGACTGCGGACCTGGAGAAGGTACTTCAAGAACCATGCGAGCGTGGGGGGATCGGTCCAATCAGAACGGAAGAGCACTCTGCCGCTGCGTCCAATGACATAGGTCATGTTGGGCAGTGCTCCATACTGCTTGTGGCCGGTTCCCACCAGATCATCGACCAGGATAGGCCTTTGTACCTGCGAACGTGTCTGGAATGCGCGAGCATGAGCCATTTTCTGCTCCATGCTCTCATGCGCTCCATAATATTCGCCAGGATGGGCCTCACGCGTATAGACAAAGAGAAAGCGAAACCCCTGCGGCTCATACTCCAGAGCCATCGGTTCGAGCATTGGCGACGCCAACGCACAATATGGTCAGGTGTGTGAGCCAAATTCAATGACGATATCCTGTCCCCGCCAATAGTCACTCAATTTGACTGTCTCCCCCGTTTCCAACAATGTCGCTGGAAAGTCCGGTGCCGATGCTCCCACCTGCAATAAGGAGCGAAAGCTGAGAAAATCTTCTCGCCCTTCAAAAACACGATAATTATAGACTTCGCTGTCTTGCTGGTTGGTCATACGCAGATAACTCCTTTCCTAACGAGGCAAGCGCGTCAAATGCGCTCTCTCTTTATTAACGAGTAACTCGCAAGAACAGGTATCGAATTTCTGCGAGAGGGGAGCGTGAATATGATAAACTTTTCTCTAACCAGAATATTGTACAGGGAGTCTGGGTCCTTATAGCTTCCCTGATGGGATTGTTTTCCGAAAGGATCTCTTGTATGGTGTCTGAAAATATCAAGAATAGGAGTATACAAAAACTTTGTAGGTGGAGGCGGACAGGTCATTGGCGGGCGCCTTGTCCCCTCATCTCAAGCATGTTACACTAACCCCAGGTAACTCTCTGGTTTCGCTAGAAGGAAACGCGCAGTGCTTCGCAAAGATCGGGTTCTTGATGCATTACAATCCCTGTGTACACAACAGCCAGTGCCACAAAACGCCTGGCGCCAGCGCATGGGTTTCAACGCGGAAGAAGTCGCGGAGTTAGCCGGCATTGATCGCACCAACGCTAGCCGAGATCTCAACCAGCTGGTGCAGGAAGGGCGGATCGAACGTATCCCTGGGCGCCCTGTGCTTTTTCTGCTAAAAACGCCGCCTCAACAGCCGCCAGCCGAGCGCGAGATGGCGCAGGAAAAGCAGCATAGCGATCACAAGGAAACGCCGAGCCAGCAGGCAGCACGCGTATCAGCCTCAACACACGTGCAAGAAGCGCCCTCGCATAGGGCTTTTGCGCCGGGGAAGGCTAGCACCAGTCAGGTTGGAGCCATTGCCAGTAGCTTTGAAACGCTGATTGGTGGGGAGGACGGTCTCAAAGTAGCGATTCAGCAGGCCAAAGCCGCCATGCTCTATCCTCCACGTGGCTTGCATACCCTGCTCTGCGGACCCAGCGGCGTTGGCAAGACCACTTTTGCGCGCCTCATGCATGGGTTTTCCGTAGAATTGGGGATGTTGCCAGCCGATGCGCCCTTTATCAGCTTTAATTGCGCCGATTACGCGGGCAATCCTCAACTGCTTATGGCCCATCTCTTTGGTGTGGTGCGCGGCGCGTATACTGGTGCGGAACGGGACCGCGAGGGGCTGGTCGAGCAGGCCAACCGTGGCATTCTTTTTCTGGATGAAGTGCATCGTCTGCCGCCGGAGGGCCAGGAGATGCTCTTTTACCTCATGGATCGTGAACGTTTCCGCCGTTTGGGTGAAGTACGGGAGCGTACAGCTTCTCTGCTCTTGCTGGCAGCCACTACCGAGGAGCCTGCGGCCACCCTTCTGCCAACCTTTCGGCGACGCATTCCCATGAGCATCACGCTGCCCGGACTGCACGAGCGCACGCCGATGGAGCGCTATACGCTCTTACGCGCTTTCTTCACCACAGAATGCAGCAGTATTGGTGCCAACATTCAGGTCGATTCCCAGGTTTTACGCGCCCTGCTCTTTTATGAATGCCCTGGCAACATTGGCCAGTTGCGCACCGACGTCCAACTTACCTGTGCTCGCGCGTATCTGGAATATCGTACCAGCAATTTGCCGGAGCTACAAATTCACATAGGGATGCTACCGGATCATGTGCGGCGCGGCCTGTTGCGCACAGCCGAGATCCAGCGCGCTTTTGAACCAGTGTTACCTCTGCTAGAAACGGCGCACATCTTCACCCCAAGCGGACTGACCCTGGAGCACGGCGCAGAATCCGTGCAGGATCTGTATGAGATGATCGGGCAGGACCTTCACCATTTACGCAGCAGCGGCCTGCCGGAAAGCGAGATCAATCGCCTGCTACGCCTGGATATTCACCACTACTTTCAACACTTTGCCAATGAGGTCACGGCTGAACGATCTGGCGCTTCAGCCAAACTGGTGGATGAACAAATTGCCACTCTGTGTACTCAAATCTCCAGATACGCGGAGAAGCGTCTGGCACGCGTGCTGCCGGATAAATTTAGTCTTGTTCTGGCGATGCACCTGACTAGCACCCTGGAACATTTGAAACAGCAGCGCCCCGTGCCTCAACTGGCCTTTCAAGCATTACGCCAGGCCTCTCCGATTGAATATGAGGTCGCTCGCGAGGCTCTGCTCCAGTTTCGCTCAGCATTCGGGATCACTCTGCCCGAAAGCGAGACAGATGTGTTAACCGTTCTGCTAGTCAACGCCGAGACGCTTTTAAGTGACGAGCAGCCAGCCGTTGGGATTATTGTCGCCACATATGGGCGAGGCATTGCCGAAGGTCTGGCTGAACTGGCTAATACCCTGGTGGGAGTCAACTTTGTGCATTGGGTTGAGTTAACGCTGGAGCAGTCGCCCGAAGAGTTGCTGGCTCAGGTGACCCGCCGGGTACATGTGGCCGACCAGGGTAGCGGTGTGCTGCTCTTCGTGGACTTTTCGTCGCTGCTCTCGCTGGGAGAGATGGTCAGCAGGCAAACCAACACTGAGGTGCGCACAATTGCGGCTGTTTCAGCGCCTCTGCTGATCGAAGCCGTCCGGCGCGCCCAAAGCTCACGCCATATTACGCTCGACCAGATAGCCGCTAGCTTGCTGGCACGTCCAGCTGATGAGCGCCCACAGACTGATCTCATCAGCGCAGTTCCGGTTAGCGCCCGCAACGTACCTGGTGTGAGGGAAGTTGGGATATCTTACGAAACCGGTTTTGCGGCGGACCAGGCGCCACGGGTCATTCTCTCAGTCTGTCTGACCGGCTTTGGCAGTGCCACAAAGATCGCCGAATTGTTGCATGAACATGTACCCGATGTACGCGCACAGGGTGTTGAGATCATGTGCATGGATATCAGCCTCTCCAGCAAAACCTCGGCCGATATCCAGCAACTGGTGGGTCGGCGCCAGGTTGTAGCAGTTGTCGGAACCATCAACCCGCACCTGGAGAGCTATCCTTTTATCGCCCTCACCGATATGCTCTTTGGCGACGGCGTGGCGCGCCTGCGTACCCTCCTGGGAAGCACGCTGATCGATCCGGCCTTGCTCCATCCTCTGGCGCTGGCTCAGCAATCCGCTGAGCAACTCTCGCCCACGCAGGCGCAACCAGCGCTGGCTCAGCGCGCTGACTTGTTACGCGAAATCTCGTCAACGCTCAGCCAGCACCTGCTCTTTCTCAACCCTGTGCGTGTCATGCCATTGATCGAGAAAATGATCGGATTAATCGAAGTTGAAGTGGGAGAGACCTTTGATATTGATGTGCTGGCGGGTCTGGTGCTGCACCTGGCCTGTATTCTAGAGCGAGAAACACAGCCTAGAGGAATGCTGGTCAGCGAGACCGTGCGCCAACAGGTGTCGCTGCTTTTTGCCCGCGAACTGAGCATCTGCCGACACGCACTGCACATCCTCAGCACACAAGTTGCGCGCACACTGCCAGATGAAGAGGCATATAATATCGTCGGAATTCTGCGCCAGGTGGATATTTTTGCCGTGGAGGGAGAGAAAGAAGTCCAGTAGCGTGATGACGACCTGTTTCAAAAAGGCTTTTTGTGTTCTATAATGGTGCAACCTGTTCTGTGCTGCCTGGATCAGCACAGAGTGTGCTATGTGTGCTACACACATATTGGCATGCTTCTTGCAGTATAGAAAAGTACGACCCAATGGGTTTCGGGCATAGCACAGACGCGAACGCAGATGTGCGTAGCGCGAAGCTTCTGGGGGGAGTGTTTTGGTTTTATGGTACGGGTGTTAATTGTGTGTAGCTGGGGCATGTCTACCAGCTTGTTAGTTGATAGCTTGCTGACGGCGGCGACGGCAGCGCACTATGAAATCGCAGTAGAGGCGCTGAGCGCGGGTGAGTACGCGGCGCAGGCGGATGAGTGCGATGTGGTGTTGATTGCGCCACAGATTCGCCATCTACGCAAGAGTATTGAGAAACTGGCTTTTTCGTTGGGGAAACCGGTGGCGATGATTGAACCATTTTCCTACGCAACGATGAATGGGCAGGCCGTCCTGAAGCAGGTGATGCTTCTGGTCGCGGGCGTGCAGAAAGGCCATGAGAACGCATGAGCGGGATAATTGAGCGGAGCGCTGCCTGGTTTGAACGCTATCTGGTGCCCCCATTGGGAGCGCTGGCCAGCAATGTCTATTTACAGGCTGTGCGCGACGCGTTTATTCTCTTCACGCTGCCACTGATTCTGGCCGGGAGCCTGTTTCTGATCGTCGCGAATCCACCGCTGCCCGCGCTGGCCAGTCTGATCGCGCCCTACCAAAGCGCGGTCCTGGTACCGTTTCAACTCTCATTTGGGTTGATGGCGCTTTTCCTGGCCTTTGGAGTGGCGTATAGCCTGGCGCAGTACCGACGCACGGAACCAGTGCAACCGGGTATTCTGGCGATGGTGCTGTTTCTCATCGCGACGATGCCGGTGACAGACCTGACGAAGCTGACGCTGGGTGATCTCCTACCCTACCTGGGTGGTCAAGGTCTACTGGTAGCGATTCTGGTGGGCATCCTTTCCACGGAGGTGATGCGCTTCTTCCGCGGCTCACGCCTGTCCATCAAGCTGCCAAAGACCGTGCCATCAAATGTCAAACGCGCCTTTGAAGCGCTGGTTCCGGCGGTCCTGCTGATTACATCGGTCTGGTTGCTGGAATGGTTCGTGAGCAGTCATACGTTTATGGACCCTACAACCGGCAAGCTGACCCAGGATACCGTTCCGATCTTGCTGATGCAGATTTTTGAGCCGCTGGTGGTGGCGCAGAATAGTTATCTTGCCGCGCTCGTGGAGATTGTTCTGATGATGATGCTCTGGTCGGTGGGCATCCACGGAATGAATGTGGTAATGGCGATTGCGCTACCGTTCTGGTTGAGCACGATCACCGCCAATGCAGCTCACCCTGCTACAGCTCATGGAATTGTCACGGAGCCGTTCTTCCACATCTTTACCCATCTGGGCGGATCAGGCGCAACGTGGCCGTTGGTGATCTATATGTTGCGCTCGCGCTCGTCGCAATTACGCACAGTGGGCAAGGTGGCGCTGGGTCCGGCGATCTTTAATGTCAATGAGCCTGTCACGTTTGGGGTGCCGATGGCCCTCAATCCGTTGATGATGATCCCGTTTATCCTGGTTCCTGTGGTCATCGTTACGGTGAACTACCTGGCCTTCGCGCTTGGCCTCGTTCATGTACCGCTTGTGATGCAGCCATTTACGGTGCCGGTAGGGATCAGCGGGTTTATCGCAACTGGAGGGGATATCAGAGGAAGTCTGCTCCAGGTGGTGAACCTGGCGCTCTCAGCACTGCTGTATTATCCCTTCTTCAAAGCCTGGGAACGTATCCTCGTCGCCCGCGAAGAGGCTGCCACTCAGTCAGAAGAGAAACGCTCAACGATTCAAATAGAGGCGCACGTCCATGCTGCTGCACACTAAAGCACGAGGTCTTTTCGGGAGATGAAAGGAGATGAGGTCAAAACGCTTGATACACTAGTCAGGAGGCTATCTAGCAGAAAACCGTTTTTTTAGAGAGAACCGTGTTGTGCAATCATAGTATTGTACAGTCATCCTTCAATTGTTGTAACAATGTGTCTTCAGTGGCAGGTTTCCAGTAGCGGAAACGCCCGAAGGCTCTGGTGAAAGGACACACCAACCATGAAGTTATCTGGTCATTCACATCGTAAACTCTCGTTGACAGTATGCACTCTCATCCTTACGGTATTTATGGCTGCTTGCGGCAGTGCCAATACCGGCGGATCAGGCACCGCTAGCACAAAGGCCCCTGGTCAGGGCTGCAAAACCATCGGAGTCTCGTTACCTGAAACCAATACCTCGTATCGTTGGGATAACCAGGACAAACCCGCGCTCATCAACGATATCAAAGCAGCGTTGCCGGGAGTGAACGTGCTGTATAACAACGCTGGCGGCGATGCCTCGGTCCAGCAAACTCAGGTCGAGACGATGATTACGCAGGGGGCCTGCATTCTGGTTGTGGCACCTCACGATAGTAAAGCTGCCGCCTCGATTGTCTCTGAGGCCAAAGCGAAAAACCCACCTATCCCTGTCATTTCCTATGACCGCCTGATCAATAGTGGCGATCTGACCGCCTATGTCTCGTTCGATGGCGTTGCGGTCGGCAAATTGCAGGGCCAGTATATCGCGCAGCACTATCAGCAGTTTGTCACTCAAAATGGGACAAACAATACCGCGCTCATTAATGGCGCTCAGACCGATAACAACGCTCTACTCTTCAAACAGGGGCTGCACGACTCGCTCGATCCGCTTTTCAGCAATAATACACTGAAAAATGTCTACGAGCAATTCACCGATTGGACCGCTCCAGTTGCTGAAACCGATATCGAAGCAGCGCTCTCTCAGACAAATAACAAGCTCGCAGTTGCTTACGTCGCCAACGACGACATGGCCAACTCGGTCATTACTGCTCTCAAGATTCAGCATCTCGATGGAAAAGTGCTGGTGACTGGCCAGGATGCATCAATCACAGGCATCCAGAACATCATGACCGGCTTACAGGCGATGACCGTGTATAAAGCAATCAATAAAGAGGCACAGGCGACGGCAAAGGTCGTGAAAGCGCTCTATAATGGTCAGGCTATCACATCCGTGACGACCAGCACCACGAAAGAGCCGGTCAGCGGGGTGAATATCCCAACCATTGCTCTGCAACCGGTGGCCGTTGATAAAACCAGCATCCAGAGCACCGTCCTGGCAGATGGTTTCTGGACCAAAGCGCAGATTTGCGCAAACCTGCCCGCCGGAACTGATGGCATCTGTTAAGCAATCGGCATCGTTCACGCGAGACGGTATGCTACGGAACAGCTAACATCGTTTGGGATGCCCTCGTGCTCCCCTGTCCTGTGTGTAAACAGACACAGGGGGGCACGGTTTCAGGGTCTTCGGTTAATGCATATCCTTTTATAAAGAATATGCGCATATTTTCTTGCAAAACCGTTTTTTGCAATTGTGGAAAGGTTCTTATGGCTGAGAATGAATTTCGCGCAGAGAGCCCGCCTGAGTTGACTGCTGGAGACCATACACGCCAACCTCTGCTGCGCATGGTAGGGATTGGGAAAAGCTTTGGCGCGGTTCGAGCACTACACCAGATCGATTTTGAAGTGTATGCAGGTGAAGTTGTTGGCCTGGTTGGTGACAATGGCGCGGGCAAATCAACCCTTGTGAAAACAATTTCCGGTGTTCTCACAGCCGATGAGGGTCAGATTTTTGTGGGCGAAGAGCCGGTGACGATTAGTAGCCCCCAAATGGCCTCGCAGCTCGGTATCGAAACAGTCTACCAGGATCTCGCGCTCTGTGATAATCTCGATGTGGTGGCAAATCTCTTCCTCGGCCATGAACTGCGCACCAGAATTGGTTTTATGGACGAGACCAGGATGGAAGAGCAGAGCCTGGCCGTGTTGCAAACCCTGAATGTGAGACTTCCTTCTACCCGCGCACTGGTTGCGGCCCTCTCTGGCGGCCAACGTCAGTCGATTGCGGTCGCGAAAACGATTTTGCGCCAGGCCAAAGTCGTCCTGCTCGATGAGCCAACTGCCGCGCTGGGGGTTGCCCAAACACACCAGGTGTTGCAGCTTATCAAACGCTTACGTGAACAGGGCATCGGAGTGGTAGTCATTTCGCACAATATGGTTGATGTGTTTGAGGTCGCCGACCGCATTGTCGTTATGCGCCTGGGACAACGAGTCGCCACCTTCGGTACACAAGATACCAGTTCTAATCAGGTGATTGCTGCGATTACCGGCGCGGAATTTGGCGATAATGAGAAAGCACAACGGATGATTAGCGAGAACAATTTTGGAGGGAATGGTAATGAGTGAAAGCAGAGGGGAAAATACAACTGCAACGCTCCCAGTAAAAGAAGCTGCTAGCGTTGTCGAGGCGCCAGACTACCAGCAGCGCCGCACATTTGGCCAGCTTCTACGCAGTGATCTAGGCTTTTTGCCGGTCCTGCTCACTCTGATCCTGATCGTGATCTTCTTTACGGTTGCCAGCCAGGGTCTCTTCCTCAGCCCCGAAAATTTTAGCAACCTGATTGTCCAGAGCGCACCCCTGGGTATCAGCGCGATTGGAGCCGTCCTGGTGCTCCTGCTTGGCGAAATTGACCTTTCCAGCTATAGCGTTGGCGTTCTCTGTACGGTGGTGATGGGCATTCTCACTGAACGAGCACACTGGCCTGCCGCGCCCGCTATTATCGCAGCGCTCGTATCGGGCCTGTTGATCGGTTCCATCAACGGTTTCTTTGTCGCTATCTTGCGCATACCGTCATTTATTGTCACACTCGCGACATCTATCGCTTATAATGGATTGTTGCTCTTCCTGCTTTTCGGACAGACTACCCAGATTATCCGCGATCCCTTTGTGCTCGCCATTGCAGGAACCTCTACCAGCTACCTGACCAATTTCTGGGGCATCTTCCTGCCTGTTGCAGCAGTTCTCATCTATGTCGGCAGCCTCTTTTACAACTATCGATCACGCCGCCGGGCCGGATTGAGAACGATTTCGTTGACACGCCTGATCATCCAGTCAGCGCTCTCTCTCGTAGTAGTGGTCGGGGCTGTGATTCTTTTCGAGTCGTATTTTGGCGTGCCCTATTCTACCGCGCTCCTGTTTGGCATTATCCTCATCTTCTGGTTGGCACTAACCAGAACACGCTGGGGCCGCCATGTCTATGCAGTGGGAGGTAATGCCGAGGCTGCACGACGAGCTGGCATCAATGTTGTAGGCATACGGTTTGTGATTTTTGCGCTCAGTTCAATGCTCGGCGGCGTCGGCGCTATCGTCCTGGCTTCACACGGTGGTAGCGTCGCCAGTGAGATTCCCGCGCAAGGATTGCTGAACATTATTGCTGCCGCTGTCATTGGTGGAGTCAGCCTCTTTGGTGGTCGTGGCTCCGTCTGGGCAGTGGTGCTCGGTATGCTGATCGTCCAATGCCTCCAAAACGGCCTCGCGCTGTTGCACCAGACATCCGATGTGCAGTATATGATCGAAGGCCTCGTGCTTCTGATCGCTGTCACCGCTGACGCACTGATCCGCCGCGCCCAGACCCGTTCTGGGCGCTAAGCCGGGCCGCGTTTGCACGATAGAGTATTTGCTGTAATGTACGTTATTGCTGATGCAAGAAGAGAATGTCATCCATTTAAGCAGAGGACAGAACCCTCGATCTGGTTGCTCTTCTTGCACAAGCATCCACTTTAATGAAGGCCCTTGTTACGAATATGAAGGAGGCTCAGAAAATCGGAGATGCGTGCTATGGGCGAAGAACAGGCTTCTAGCTTCTGTACATTGTTGGACGTTTTTGGATATTGTTGAACATTGTTGGACTTGATGCGTGCTTTGGTGCTCCATGATGAACACGGTCTGTTCACCACGCAGGAAAGGGACCTTTATGCATCCTCGTTTGAGGCAACAAGGAGATGTTGCCCCTGGCATGACCGGGAAAAACTCACATCGACCATTTTCGCTGTCCATCCTCATCGCGTTGCTACTGGTTGCCAGTATTGCCTCACTACTCGCTCCACAGCTTGTGTACGCGAGCGGAAACGCTCCCAGTGGGCCAGGCCTGTCCTCCAACTGGGCCCCGTCCAATAACGCAATTCTCGGCACAGCTGCCAACACGACTAGCGATGTCTGGTTCACTGGCTACAACGGGATTATCAGCGAAGTGTTCTACCCCACAGCAGATACCCCCAACACCACTGACTTGCAATTTCTGATTGGCGACAGCGCTCATAGCTGGGTCGATGAAGAGAAGGTCGATACAACCTCCAGCGCAAAGCTGCAAGATCCGCATTCCCTGGCCTGGACAACGACCAACAGCGCGAAAAACGGGAAATACCAGATCAGTAAAACAATCTACACCGACCCTGGACGCAACTCGCTGATCCAGCAGGTGACGTTTACTGCGTTGACCGGCACGCTCTCGAATTACCTGCTCTACGCGTTGTACAACCCGGCCATACACAATGCCGGGAACAATAACACCAGTTCTACCCAGGTCTTCAACAATACGACGATGCTGGTCACGACTGACTCGTCGGGCAACTTTGCCAGCGCCCTGGCCGCGTCAATCCCCTACCAATCTGGCATGACCAGTTCGGGCTTTGTGGGTCAGAACGATGGCTGGACGGATCTGAAAAGTTCGAGCAATTGCGGCAGCAATAGTTGTCCTGACCACACCATGAATTTTACCTATAGCATAGCCAATAACGGGAATACCGCCCAGACTGGCTTGCTGGACCTTTCAAATGGGGGCGCCATTAACACGGCAACCGCGACCTCGATTACCTTCGACCTGGTGCTCTCCTTCGGCCAGACAAACGGCGGAACCTCCTCGACCAGTAGCGCTGAGCAAACGTTAGCTGGTACGCTGGGCGACAACTTCTCCAGCATGCTCAACACCTATGACTCGCAGTGGCACAGCTTCGACAACGGGCTGAAAAGTCCGCCAGCCGTGGGCAGCACCCAGGCGATTCAGCAGGCGCGACAGCAGGAATACTACCTGGCGGCTAACGTCCTCAAAACCTCGCAGGACAAGCAGACGGGTGCAATGGTAGCTGGCCCCGGTACACCCTGGGGCGATAGCAACGGCGACGGAGATAATGGCTATCACATGGTTTGGGAGCGCGATATGTACGAGTTCTCCAGCGCCCTGATCGTTGCTGGCGATACGGCTGATCCCAAACGTGCAGTTGAATGGGCCTTCAATAGCCAGCAGGAAAGCGATGGCCACTTTCCACAGAACAGTTTTGTGAGTGGCGCGCCTTTCTGGACTGGCATCCAGATGGACGAGCAAGCCTTCCCCATCATGCTGGCCTGGAAACTGGGGCTGACCGATAGCGCTGACTTCGCGCATATCAAAAACGCGGCCAATTATATCATCAAACACGGTCCATCCACAGGTCAGGAGCGCTGGGAAGAAAATGGTGGCTTCAGTCCCTCGACCATTGCGGCGGAGATTGCCGGGCTGGTCTGCGCTGCCGATATCGCGCGCGTCAATGGCGACACCGCTGACCAGACGGCATGGAACAACACGGCGGACAATTGGCAGGGGTTGGTCCAAAACTGGACCTTCACAACAAATGGCCCACTGGGGAACGGTGATTACTTCGTGCGTATCACTCCCAACGGGAATCCCAACGATGGCAGCACCATTAACATCGCGAATGGCGGTGGAAGCCAGCCAGAGGCCTCTATCGTTGATGCTGGTTTTCTGGAATTAGTGCGTCATGGTGTGCTACCGGCCAACTCTCCCTACGTGACGCTCTCGCTGCCAGTCATCGACTCAACCATTGGGCAAACCATCAATGGGAACCAGTACTGGTATCGCTATAACCACGACGGTTACGGCGAAACCGCCAGCGGAGCCAACTTCTCAGGCGCCGGGATTGGACAACTCTGGCCAATCTTTTCGGGCGAACGCGGCATCTACAATGTCGAGGCGGGCGGCTCCGGCGACGCGGCGCTGACGGCTATGATGGCTTCGGCCAATAGCACGGGGATGATCCCTGAGCAGGTCTGGAACAACGTGGCGCCAGCGGGCTTTACTCCCGGCACGCCCACCAGATCGATGGACCCCCTCAACTGGGCGATGGGCGAGTTCATCACCCTGCTCGTCTCAACCGCGACCGGCAACGTCGCGGACCAGCCCTCAATTGTCTTCAACCGCTATGTCACCAACGCCTTCCAACCGCATGCAGGCAACGTCATTGACTTCAACTCCAGTCAGGCCCATCCTGGTCACGCGTTGACCATCTACTATCATGGTTTTCTAGCCACAGGAAGCAAGATAGACCTGCACTGGGGTGAGAACAATTGGAACAATATCCAGGATGTGCAGATGGTTCAGCGTTCGGATGGTTTCTGGCAAGCTACGGTTGCTGTACCGTCTGGTGCCACACAAATCAATGCCGCCTTCAACAACGATAATGGCACATGGGATAACAATAGCGGCAATAACTGGACCATTATCATTAGTGCGTAATGCCCAACAGGTTCGGTCATGGTTTATCCGCTGACTGTGGATAGCCAGCGATAAACCATGACTTACAATGGCTGCGTGGCCTCCATGCCTCCAGTATACAATTTAAATGTTTCTTAGCAAGTGTAGAAGTAGAAGACATACGCTACTGGCTCTCATAGCCCTGATAGCGTATGTCTTCTTTCATCCAGATTGTCCTTACTTAGCACAATCACAGAACAAAAGCCATCTGATTTTGAGCTTAGTCGGTGGCGCGGCTATTCTGCACGCCAGCTCCGACGCCTTTGCGCAGCATTGGCACTTTGTTCAGCTCTTCCCAGGGCAGAGCAACGTCGGTGCGACCAAAATGGCCAAAGGCAGCGGTGGGCTGGTAGATGGGGCGGCGCAGGTTGAGCGCCTGGATAATACCAGCGGGGCGCAGATCGAAGTGCTCGTTAATCAAACGAATGATCTCGTCGTCGGATACCTGGCCGGTGCCAAAGGTATCGACGAATAGCGAGAGCGGACGCGCCACGCCGATGGCGTAAGACACCTGGATTTCGATGCGCTCGGCCAGGCCAGCGGCCACGACGTTTTTCGCGATATGGCGCACAGCGTAGGCAGCGGAACGATCCACTTTGGTCGGATCTTTGCCGCTGAACGCGCCGCCGCCGTGACGGGCCATACCACCGTAGGTATCGACGATAATCTTACGGCCCGTCAGACCGGCATCGCCCATAGGGCCGCCAGTGACAAAGCGTCCGGTGGGGTTAACAAAGATTTTCGTTGAGTTATCGAGCAGGTGCGCGGGGATCACCGGTTTGATAATATGCTTGATGACATCGTTACGGATCTGCTCCTGCGTCACATAATCAGCGTGCTGGGTCGAGATCACGACGGCATCGACGCGCACAGGCTTGCCATACTCGTACTGAACCGTCACCTGGCTCTTGCCATCTGGACGCAGATAGGCCATCGGCCCGCTCCCATCCCAGGAGACGCGGCGCACCTGGGAGAGCTGGCGCGTCAGTTTGTGAGCCAGGCTAATCGTCATAGGCATGTATTCGGGCGTTTCGTTGCAGGCAAACCCGATCATCATACCCTGGTCGCCAGCACCGATGTGCTCCAGTTCATCCTCGCTCAAGACAACCACGCCATCCGCCCTGGTCTCCAGGGAGCGGCTCACGCCTTGATCGATATCGGGCGACTGCTGGCCAATCGAGGTCACAACGCCGCAGGTGCGATAGTCAAAGCCATACTCGGCTTTGGTATAGCCAACCTGCTCGATGGTTTTGCGCACCACCGCGGACATATCCACCCAGGCCGTGGTCGTAATCTCGCCCGCGACCAGCACCAGGCCGGTGGTTGTCGCGGTTTCACAGGCTACACGTGCCATCGGGTCTTGCGCCAGAATTGCATCAAGAACGCCATCCGAAATCTGATCACACAGCTTGTCGGGATGTCCCTCCGTGACCGACTCACTGGTGAAGAACGTCTTCGGGTCTTTCATGAATGTGCTCATGCTTGTGCATTTGCTCCTTCCCTGAAAAGGGTGATAGTTTTCACACTACCGAATAATAATCATGTATAGAGGGGCGCCAGAACTGAAAAAAGCCCCTGCCGACGCAGGGGCTGTAGTGTAATACTGCAAATTCCCCTCATCTTGCGAATACAATTCGCCGGAATTAGCACCATTCCTACGCAGAGCGCAAGATGGTTGCCGGGCTTCATCGGGCCGTTTTCCCTCCACCCGTCTGGATGAGTTCAGATAGTACCCTCAAGCGGATATTCATAGGCTTGCTTGAGGATGATCCACTGGAGTGATCTGGTCTCAAGTATAGCCACGAAATGAAAACGCTGTCAAGGTCGGTCAGTCTTTTTTCAGAGTTACGCACAGATCTTTGTGCATCACCCTGGCTCGGCTACTCAGCTTTGACGTTGATAGAGCGCGATAGCATCGTCGGCATATGGTCGGCCACTGGCCCGGATGATGCGAACGAGCTTATCAACATCAAAAGGAACGTGACGGAAAGTGATTCCGAAGCTCCCTCCCTCGCAGGAGACGATAGCGTAATCGGCCCAGGGATCGATCTTCATCCGTCCTGTCTCCAGATCTGAAAGCCCCCAGTTATACGCCAGACTCACGCTGCCAGGATTGAAATACCAGGAAGCACCCACGCCCAGACGTCGCAACTGCTGAGTGTGGGTATGCCCTCCCGTCAGCAGGGTCGCATCAAACCCACCGAGCAACTGGCGCACAGTCTCGTCGGCAGTCTCAGGGAGAATGATATCATCGAACGAACGAGGCGATCCATGAAAGCAGAGCAGCGTTTTCCCATTCACCAATGGGATCTCGATGGTGGGAGAAAACTGCCGCACATAGGCCACGTCATTTTCCGAAAGTTGAGCGAGCGACCAGGCTCTGACCTCGCGCTGTTTCTCACTGGTCTCTTCCTCAGGAGACGTCTCCTGGCCTGTAATCAGCCAGGCATCAGCGTTCCCCATAACAACCGGGCAATTCAAATCACGCAGTTGCGCGAGCGTCTCGGCTGGCTGCGAACCACCTTGCAACGCATCGCCCAGGCACACAATCTGCTCGATACCCTGATTGCGTATATCTTGAAGCACCTGCTCAAGGGCGAAACATTCGCCATGAATATCGGAGATAACCGCCAGGCGCGTGGCAGTATCCATCGTTCACATGCTCCTTCCTGCTGAAGTTTCAACCAACCTGTATCGACCATCTGAGCGCTACTGTTCTCTGCTCGCTAGCCTCTGAATAGTCTCTTATTCCATTGCAGGCGGCGCCCGCCCCAGGGTGGGGGGGCGCAG
>CAXUEY010000019.1:30182-56001 GCA_964250225.1 uncultured Ktedonobacteraceae bacterium
ATCCCCTGCCCGCCCGCCCCCCCCTGTCGCCCCCCCCCCCCTGCAATGGAATAAGAGACTATTTTATGTGCCAGACTCCCAGGAGCTAAGGTATTTCTCCTGCTCAGGGGTCAGTGTATCGATCTGCACGCCCATGCTCTGGAGCTTGAGGCGCGCGATATCTTTGTCGATGTGCTGCGGGATGGTGTAGACGTGCGGCTCCATCTCGTTGGCATGGATGAGCATATATTCAGAACCAAGTGCCTGGTTAGCAAAGCTCATATCCATCACGCTGGCGGGATGGCCTTCGGCGGCGGAGAGATTGACCAGACGCCCCTCGGCCAAGAGGTGAACCTGGCGACCATCGGCGTAGGTGTACTCGTCCACGAAGTCGCGCACACGACGTTTTTTTACGGCCAGGGCTTCCAGAGCCGGGATGTTGATCTCGTCGTTGAAGTGGCCGGAATTAGCGATCAGAGCGCCATTTTTCATGCGCTCAAAGTGCTGCTGATCGATGACGTTGATATCGCCGGTCACGGTGACGAAAATATCGCCGAGGGCCGCAGCTTCCACACCGGGCATGACGCGATAGCCATCCATCAGGGCCTCCAGAGCACGCGTGGGATCGACCTCGGTGACGATGACGTTGGCGCCCAGGCCTTGCGCGCGTGAGGCCACACCGCGACCACACCAGCCATAGCCAAAGACCACAACCGTGCGACCAGCGAAGAGCACGTTGGTCGAGCGAATAATCGCGTCGAGCGAGCTCTGACCAGTACCGTAGCGGTTATCAAACATATGCTTGGTATCGGACTCGTTGACCGCCAGCACGGGGAAACGCAGCACTCCCGCTTTTTCCATACTGTACAGACGGATCACGCCGGTGGTGGTCTCTTCCATACCACCGATAATAGTGGGAATCAACTCGGTGCGCGTCATATGGATGGTCGAGACCAGATCGCAGCCATCGTCCATTGTCATCTGCGGCTGATGATCGAGCGCGGCATTAATATGGCGATAATAGGTCTGCTCATCCTCGCCTTTAATGGCATAGGTTGGGATACCATAGATGCTGACCAGGGCCGCGGCCACGTCATCCTGTGTCGAGAGCGGGTTAGAGGCGCAGAGCACCAGGTCGGCCCCGCCGGCTTTCAGCGTAATCGCCAGGTTCGCCGTCTCGGTTGTGATATGCAAGCAGCCCGCCATACGCACGCCCTTGAGGGGCTGGTCTTTTTCAAAGCGCTCGCGGATCAAGCGCAGAACGGGCATATCTTTCGCGGCCCATTCAATGCGGTCCTGCCCGCGAGAGGCGAGCGAGATGTCCTTCACATCTCCCTTGATTGAAGTTGTCATGTTGTGTTTTTCCCTTCAGTGAATTGGCACTGCCACCAGTAATATACAGAGCATTTTGCAACACATTTTGTTTCACGCTGTGATAATCGAGTACCTCTCTGGCTTCAACCAGAAACGGAAGGATGCGCCTGTTAGCAAGAGCGCCAATCGTCATCAAAATGTGAGTATTGCACCAGGCGCTGATAGCGCGCGCTGACCTCATCCATCGTCAGGGTGCGCAAGCGCGTGATACTAAAATCCTCACAGGCGAACGAGCCGATCAGGTTACCGTGAACTACCGCGCGCTTGAGATTGGCAGGCGAGTAGTGGCCATCTGGCTGAGGCGCGACGGTCGAGAGATAGCCCAGAAAGCCACCCGCGAACGAATCGCCAGCGCCGGTGGGATCAGCCACCTCTTCGAGTGGATAGGTTGGGGCGCTGAAATAGGTGCCATCGGTCCCAAAGAGCAGCGCGCCATAACTGCCCTGCTTCACAATCACATATTTCAGGCCCAGCGCGAAGAGTTCGCGCACGCCCTTAAGGATACTGGCACAGCCGGTATACTGACGCACCTCCTCCTCGCTCATCAACAAGACATCCACGCGCTTCATCACCTCGGTCAGTTGCTCGCGCGCGGTCATGATCCAGAGTTCCATCGTATCCAGCACAGTCAGACGGGCGTGTGGCGCGGCCTGCAAGACCTCCATCTGCAGTTCCGGCTGGATGTTGGCCAGGAAGAGCAGCTCGCTCTCCAGATACTCGCCAGGAATGACAGGATGAAAATCAGCGAAGACGCCAAGCTGCGTATCCAGTGTATCACGCGAATTCATATCCATGTGGTAGCGGCCCACCCAGCGGAAAGTACTGCCCTCTTGGATTTGCAGACCCGCGAGATTGACCTTGCGGCTGTTGAAAAAATCGAGATATTCCTGGGGAAAATCGGAGCCGACCACCGCGACCAGATTGACCTGGCTATAGAGCGAGGCCGCGGCAGAGAAAAACGAGGCAGCTCCGCCAAGAACCTCCTCAACTTTCGCAAAAGGGGTTTCGATGCTATCAAAAGCCACCGAACCAACAACTAGAATAGACACAATTCCATGCTCACTTTCACAATGATCGTATAACGACCTTTTTCTGCAAAGGCATACTTTTTCCATTATTTGCACATACCAGAGACATTACCCTGTCTCTCCCAGCCCGCAAGAAGGCCCTATCTCTTATGGAGAGCGCAACGTTCACTCGTGCCGTCTCAAATAGAGTATATGCTAGCGGTGTAGAGTCAGTGTACAACATCCCATATTTTACGTGCTACTTACGCAACGTTCGCGCAGAACACGACACCACACATACACAACGCTTAAATAGGAGTTGCATCGCTGAGATGCTCGATGACACCATCAAGGAAAGCCAATGTATTGCCGAACTTTTCGCGAGCCATCGAGCGGGCAGGATCGGTGTTAAGTGATTGGAACAGCTCAACGAAGCGCTCCTCGATATGGCGCAGGATCGCGCCGAGCACCTCGCCATTCACAGCGCGGTTAGGATAGCGCGCGCCGAACTCGATCAGCGAGGTCACTACCGCCAGACCACTCAGGCGTCCCAGTTTGTCCGCGTCGTAGATAATGCGCGACTCCAGGGGCAGCGTCTCGCGCTCTTCAGAAGGCAGAACCGTGGTGTGGGCCAGAATCACCTCCTCGACACGGGCGATCAATTCAGCGGCTACCTCATGCTTTTTCAGGAACTCCACCGCCATCTCTGCTGACTTCACCTGATGATCCTGGAAGCCAAACTCGATGGTTGAGATATTATGGAAATAGGCAGAGAGCACCAGCACCTCCATATTGACCTTGCCCATCTCCTCGCCCTCACTCGCCCCTTCCAATTCCAGGGCCAACATCTTACACGTCGCCACCACAGCGCTGCTATAGCGGAATCCCTCCTGACCAAGCACAGATTCGGTATAGTCCGCAACGGCCTGCACGATTTCTGACTCCATTGACATTACACCTCTTGAAAATGATGATAGCCTGCACAAAGAGCTGGCAAGGACTGTGTATAGGGTGGCCGAACGATGCCTGCCTCGGTGACCAGCGCGGTCACATATACAGCGGGCGTGACATCAAAGGCAGGGTTCGCCACATGGACCCCCGGCGGCGCAATAGGAACGCCGCCCAGCGACGTCACCTCGGACGGATCGCGCTGCTCCAACGGGATCTGCGCGCCGGATGACAGCGCCAGATCGATGGTCGAGCGCGGGGCGACGACGTAAAATGGAATGCCGTGGGCCTGCGCCAGAACAGCCAGGCCGTAGGTGCCGATTTTGTTGGCCACATCGCCATTAGCCGCGATACGATCCGCGCCCACAAAGACCGCATTGATGCCGCCTGTGCGCATAAAATGAGCAGCCATATTATCCGCGATCAGGGTCAGCGGAATCCCAGCCTGCTGCAACTCCCAGGCGGTCAGACGCGCGCCCTGTAAGACGGGACGGGTCTCATCCACAAAGACGTGCAGCTTTTTGCCGGATTGATGCGCGATATAGAGCGGGGCCAGGCCGCTGCCCAGGCCGGAGGTTGCCAGCGCGCCGGCGTTACAATGCGTCAGCAGCGTCGCCTGAGCGGGTATCAATTCCGCGCCGAAGCGCCCCATCGACAGGCAGGCCGCATAATCCTCGTCGGCAACCGCGTGTGACTCCCGCTTGAGAGCAGCGACCAGCTCCGTCACCGTACATGTCGGGTCCGCGCACACTTGCTCGGCACGCCGCAGCATACGCTGGACCGCCCAGGGCAGATTCACCGCCGTGGGGCGCGCCTGGCAGAGCAATTCCCCGGCGCCGACAAGATACGAACGAGCCTGGGTTAGGGAGAGAGCCACGCCCTGTTCACGCCAGATATGCGAGAGAGCGAGCGCCATGCCAAAAGCAGCGGTTACCCCGATCACCGGAGCACCGCGCACTTTCAGGGAACGGATGGCCTCCGCTACCTCTGCCTCGTGACGCAATGTCAGATAGATCACTTGATGAGGGAGCAGCGATTGGTCGAGCAAACAAACAGCATCGCCCGCTGCATCTTCTACCCAGCGAACAGTGCGCACCCCACCGGGAAGCCGCGCATCAACCACCATAACAAAGCATACTCCTCGCGCTTCAGAATTTCAGATCGGCCAGGCAGCTGAGGCAAACAACCGTCCTGTATGCCAATTGTATCATACGTCAGAAGGCAGCAAGGGGGACGAATCCTCCACCAAATAGTACTAACTTCTAGCTCAGTTGTTTCAGAGAATTGGCCAGATGTGCTACCATGTTAAACAATAAATCACGCGTAAGCCATTATTTGTAAGCTTCCATCAGGATGTTACTGAAAGCGTTGATTGTCCGTTCCACTACACAGAAGGATGAAAAGCCTTCCCGCCCTCGCTCTGCCACGTGGCAAACGAGCCGCACGCGCCGGGAAAGTGGCTGCATCTATCGCCTGCTAATGGAACGGACAGGTTGATAGCTCTAGCCACCGGAAGGGACGTAACGCATGGCCAGGGTGGACACCAGGGAAAATACCTGGTCCTTTGAGCAGATTTACGACGAATACAAGACACCTATCTATAACTATGTCTACCATCTGGTAGGGGATCGCGAGCAGGCGGATGATCTTACTCAGGATACCTTTTTGAAGGCGTTTCGCGCGCTCCCAAAAATGGATGCAAGCCTGAAGTTATCGGCCTGGCTCTATCGTATTGCCACCAATACCGCATACGATGCGTTACGTCGCCGCAAGTTGATTGCCTGGCTACCCTGGCAAGATCTCGATCACGAACCAGCCGACGTCGATAGCGCCGATCCTCAGGAGATTTACGGCACAACCGAACTGGTACGTGCCGCGTTGAAACGTATGCCTCAGCAGTACCGGGCTGCTCTGCTCCTGTATACCCAGGATGGCTTTTCCTATGGTGAAATTGCCAGGGCGCTCAATATCGCTGAGAGCGGTGTCAAGATGTATCTTTCGCGCGCACGACAGTCATTTCGTGAACATTACCGCGCATTGGAACAAGGGGGCAATCCATGAATTGCGGGCAAGTCGAGGAACAGCTCAGCGCGTACCTTGACGATATGCTTGCCCCGCAGGAACGCCGGGAGATCACGTTCCATGTGCAAACCTGTTCCCACTGTATGATGTCGCTGGCCGAGCTACGCCAGAACGATATCCTTGTCGCCCGGTTGCCCCGCATCAGCCCGCATCCGGCGCTTGCCGGGCGCCTTTTCTCCTGCCCAGAAATGTTGGAACTGACCGGTACCATGCATAACCACGCCCCTCTTTTCGATGAGTGGACACGTCCGTTGGCGCCCAGGCACCAGGGGAGACGTGAGAACCATCCCTATCTCGTCGCACTGCCGGGAGGACGCAGTTCACAGATACAGAACACAATGATACCTCCGACCCCACCCACGATCCCTTTGCATCCCACGCAACCCGATTCACCACCTCGTGCCAGAAAACTATTTACCCCACTGCATATAGCGATAGCGGCCCTGCTCCTGCTCGCGTTAAGCCTCGCGCTTCTGTTCAGGCTGTACGCGCATCATCATCGTCAACGTGCAGAACAACAACCAGGTCAATCAGTTCATGTTACAGGGAACGGCCAGCAGCCTCGCCTGGACGCCAGAATCTTCCCAACAACTGATCGTCTCGCTCCTCGCTAGCGTCCAGATGAACTATCTGATGGATCTCGCGCACAATACTTCGTTGCAACTGGAGAATGTGGCAATGAACAGCAGAATCCAGTCGAGCGGAACGCTTTAAAAATACACGAACATATTCAAAGTTGCAACATTGTATGGCAAATGTTACAGACTGTTACACTTCTTTACGACAAATCTTATTCGTAATTATCGATCTTCACACGATTTTCACAATTTACCCTCATTTTTTAGCGTTTCTTTAATGTCGAAACAGGGTACAAGCATGTATAGTTATAGAGAGTACTGATACGCCTATTGACGTCGTGTTTTTTGGGGTTCATGTGTTTATTGGAGGATTACGTTATGCCACAGACCATTTCTACTGAGTACCTGACCCAACTATTCAATGCCATCCACGAGCAGCGCCAGACAGGTTTGCTGCGGGTTGAGCAGGTTGGAAGAGGCGTCAACAAATTGGGAGAGATCTACTTTGAGAGCGGGCGCATTTTTAATGCGCGTGTAGGAGACGAGCGTGGAAAGTCGGCACTCAAGCGTATCAGTGAATGGGAACATGCGATCTATACGTTTCAGCGCATCGACAAACCACCGCAAAGCCACAATCTGCCAGAGGTAAAGCAGTACGTAGAGGCTCAGGAAAACGAGAGTATAGAGCCGCGAGTTTCAGCGCTGGCTCTTCTGCTGCAACGACCCGCGGCCTCTCAGATGCACAGTGTCACGCGCTCGTCACGGCCATTTCCAACAAAAAAGCTCCAGTATGTACCGTCCACATTCGTTACAGAGACGCCACAGATCCCCTCAGATGAGCAACCACTTGAGCCAGCACCCCTCACGCGCATCAAAACGGCGCTTCCCCCCGCGCGTATGTCGCAGCAGCTCATTCTCCGGGGAGAAACCCTGGAGGCATATGTACCAGCTCCCCCGGCCAGCATGTCCCCAGCCAGCCAGCGCTGGACCACCCATCTTCACGCTGAGGCGAAAACACGTGGCATGCCACGCAAATCACCCGCCACGCCGCGTCCGAACTCTCAGTCGTGGGAAAATGGCGCACAGCCGGGTCGCGTGGCCATCTTTAAAACCAGAATCACTATCACCTCAACTCAAGCCATGCAGAGCATGGAACGACGCGAGCGCATCGTCTTTGTACTCTTAGACGGCAAGCGCACTGTTCAGCATATCGCGCACCTGCTGCACCAATCTGAGAGCGAGGTGGGCCACGTCTTGCTCAAATTGGTGAAGATGGGATTTGCGGAATACGTAAAAGGGTGACGATGCCAGGTCGTCTGATGGAGTTATAATAAGCGCGCGAACACAAGGTACTGGTATCAATACTGGAAGATGCTGGTGAATAAAACCTTGAATCCCCGCGCAATCTATGGTATCCTTTGAAAAAGAACCCGACTATTCACATCACAGAAAGGACGCATTCAATGACTGCAACGCAGACAGTATGGGCGTGGCGCGGTGTCTCGCAAATTGGCATTCCCACCTACCCCTCTATGAGTGCGTCCTCGAACAGGTGATTCTCTCCCTTTTGCGCTGATTTTCACCACGGGGCATGCACCAGACCCGTGGTTTTTTGTCGCGCTTTTCCATAGAATCTATCAACCACGGGCAAATCCGCGCCTCGTGGTCTTTTGTTATCCCAGCCATGTTTGATGCAACGAGACGCTGAGCGCACACCCAACTGATATAACTTTATCATTTGAAAGGACAACATATGAGCAAGGCGCTCAAAGAACCGGGTATCACCTACTCTAGCCTGCTGGCCACATATCTCAGGCCACAATGGAAACGCGCGCTGTCAATTATTGTGCTGCTGCTAAGCGGGATTGCACTGCAATTGATTAATCCACAGCTCTTGCGCTATTTCATTGATACTGCTACCAATGGAGATACAGATACGCAGCCGCTGTTTATTGTAGGTGGGCTGTTTATCGCGGTGGCCCTGATCTATCAGGCCATCACAGTGTTCACAACCTATCTCAGTGAGAACATAGCCTGGACTGCGACGAATGCGCTGCGCACCGACCTGGTGGCGCACTGTTTGCGCCTGGAACTGGCTTTTCACAAAGGGCGCACGTCGGGCGAGCTGATCGAGCGCATCGATGGCGATGTCGATACACTCTCGACCTTTTTTTCTCAGGCAATTGGCTCGCTGCTGGGCAATGGGCTGCTGATCGTAGGCATCATTGTCTCGCTCTTCTATGAAAACTGGCTGATCGGGCTGACCATTGGCCTCTTTGCGCTGCTGGGCATCATCGTGTTGAGCGCAATTCGGACGCGCGTAGTGCGCTATTCGGTGGTGAACCGGGAGAAGAGCGCGGAATTCTTCGGCTTCCTGAGTGAACAACTGGCCGGGACCGAGGATATGCGCGCCAATGGAGCGAACAGCTACGTGATGCGCCGCTTCTATGAACTGATACGCAGCTGGTTGCCGATCCGCTGGCGCTCAAGCATGGGGTGGTACATGATGTGGATCACCACGCTGCTCACGTTTGCCCTGGGCAACGCTCTGGCACTGGGCCTGGGTGCCTATCTGTGGAGCAAGGGGACCATCAGCCTGGGCACAGTCTATCTGATCTTCTACTTTACCAACCTGCTGAACGATCCGCTTGAACAGATCCGCCAGCAATTGCAACAACTGCAACAGGCGGGGGCGGGCGTTGCGCGCATCCGACAACTTTTAGGCATACAACCCACGATTGTCGATGGACCGGGCCAGCAACTCCCGGCAGGCGCGTTGAGCGTGGAATTCCGTGGCGTGAGCTTTAGCTATACCGGGGACAAAGCAACGCTCGTGGGAATCAACATGTCTCTACAAGCGGGCAACGTTCTCGGTGTGCTGGGACGTACTGGGAGTGGCAAAACCACCCTGGCGCGTCTGCTACTACGCCTCTACGACGTGAACGAGGGCGAGATTCGTCTGAGCGGCATCCCCTTACGCCAGATGACCCTACGCGAGTTGCGCCAGCACATTGGCATGGTTACGCAGGATGTACAACTTTTTCACGCCAGTGTGCGCGATAATCTGACCTACTTTAACCCAACGATCCGCGACGAGCGCATCCTGGAAGTCATCGAGGATCTAGGTCTACTCAACTGGTATCGCTCGCTACCAGACGGTCTGGAGACGCTGCTCGGCTCGGATGGCGAGGGTCTCTCGGCTGGTGAAGCGCAATTGCTGGCCTTCACACGCGTCTTTCTCGCCGATCCCGGCCTGATAATTCTGGACGAAGCCTCATCGCGGCTGGACCCGGCCACGGAGCAACTGATCGAGCGGGCCGTGAGCAAGCTGCTGGCGGGGCGCACGGGCATTATCATCGCGCACCGCCTGGCCACGATTCAGTGCGCCGATGAGATTCTGGTGCTGGAGGATGGACGCGTACTTGAGCACGATATGCGCAGAGAACTGGCAGGCGATAGCACTTCGCGTTTCTATCGTTTGCTACAAACAGGTTTAGAGGAGGTGCTAGCTTGAAAACCTATCAACATATGTGGAGGCTGATCCGCTATCGGCCCGTGCTCTACGCGGTCAACGGCACGATCTGGTTGGTGATCCATCTCGCGCCTCTTATCCCCGGCCTGATCGCGCAACAGTTTTTCAATACGCTGCCGCAAAGCAAAGGACTCAATCACACACTCTGGACATTGATTGTGCTACTGATCGCCACAGCCCTGGCGCGTTCGGTCTTGATCTTTATGGGTGGTTGGGTCGATAACACCCACCGTTTCTCGATGAGCGGCATTTTGCGACGCAACTTGCTGAAACGCATTTTAGAGCGGCCCGGTGCCAGAGCAGTGCCGGGTTCGCCGGGCGAGGCCATCAATCGCTTCCGCGACGATGGCGATCAGGCCGAGGACGCGATTAGCTGGACGCTGGATAGCATCGGTCAGGGGCTATTCGCCATTGTCGCGATTATTATTCTCCTGCGCATCAACGTGCTGATTACCCTGCTCGTCTTCGTGCCCCTGGTCAGCGTAGTAGCCCTGGCGCAGGCGTTGAGCAAGCGGCTGGAGAAGTATCGCCAGGCCAGCCGACACGCCACCGGCCAGGTCTCCAGCGCTATCGGTGAGATTTTCAGCACAGTGCAAGGTATCCAGGTTGCGGCGGCGGAGCCATACGTGCTCGCGCACTTCCAGCGGCTCAACGAGCGGCGGCGCGTGACCATGCTCAGGGACCGCGTACTTGAGCAAATGATAAACTCCACGATTGGCAACACGGTTGGCATTGGCACGGGTCTGATTCTGGTGCTGGCAGCGCAGGCGGTGAGCCACAGGCAACTGGGCCTGGGCGACTTAGCGCTATTTATCTATTACCTGGCGTTTGTGGCCGAGTTCACCCAGTTTTTCGGCATGTTCCTGGCTCATTACGCTCAAACAAAAGTGGCGTTTCAGCGCATGGAGACCTTGCTACAAGGCGCGCCCCCTCAACGGCTCGCGGCACCTGGACCACTCCACCTGAGCGGTCCCATGCCGGAGATCAGTGTGCCACGCAGAAACGAGACGAATCGTCTGGAGACGCTGAAGGTTAGTGGACTGAGCTATCGCTATCCTGATAGTGGGCGCGGGATCGAGGAGATCAGTCTGTGCCTGCAACGCGGCACGCTAACTGTGGTGACCGGACGCATCGCAGCGGGCAAGACCACGCTGCTGCAAACGTTGCTGGGACTGCTGCCAAAGGATAGCGGCGAGATGCGCTGGAATGGACAACTCGTCACGGACCCGGCCAGCTTCTTCACACCACCGCGTAGCGCCTACACCGCGCAGATCCCGCGCCTGCTCAGCGCCTCGCTCAAAGAAAATATCCTGCTGGGCCTGCCCGAAGACCGTGTGAGACTGGAGCGAGCCACGCACACCGCCGTAATGGAGCATGACCTGGAGCATCTGGAGAGCGGTTTAGAGACGCTGATCGGCACACGCGGTGTCAAGCTCTCTGGCGGTCAGGCGCAACGCAGCGCGGCGGCAAGAATGTTCTTTCGGGAACCAGAACTGCTGGTCTTCGACGATCTCTCCAGCGCGCTGGATGTTGAGACCGAGCGTGTGCTGTGGGAGCGCATTTTCCAGCAGAGCGGGCGCACCTGTCTGGTCGTCTCGCACCGCCGTTCTGTGTTGCAACGCGCCGACCAGGTGATTGTGCTAAAAGATGGGCATATCGAGGCGACAGGCAAGCTGGACGAGCTGCTGGAAACGTCGGACGAAATGCGCAATCTGTGGCACACCTGGCAAGTATAGACAATGTGGCGAGCACAAAACTCTGGAGAGATCGGGCTTCCCTTTTTATTATTGACACGACAGTCAGATGAAAAAGCAACAGGGCAGCGAATTTTATGGGACTGCGCAAAATTGGTCCCAAAAATGACATCAAAACGCCATGTCATACGTTATATAAGTAGACCTGCGAAGGAAGGCGGGGTGTTCGTGAGCAAGCAGATCCACCTCGACGAGCAAGCTTGTAGCGTACATTTAGTAACACGTGCAACCTTTTCCCCATGAGGTTCTGCACGCGCACCTTCTGGAGTCTCGCGTTGCTACCCGCAATAGCGTGGTAGGGGGAGAACGAGCTGGCACCCCGTTCTCTCCTTACTTTTCATCATCATGAAGCGTAAAGAAACATCCAAAATGGCTACAAATCCCCTGGTTTCCCCCACTTTTAGCCCCAACAGATTAAAATAAGCTAGATATCCCTGATACACAGGCAGGCAGGGAACCGGAAGCGCGTATTTTTCGTGAAGCGCCTCAAATACATATATTTTGTCCCGGCAACCCAGGCTGGGGCGCAGGATAAAACAGCTATGGATGGTTTGCTCCAACCGGATGAGCAACAACATGTCACAGAATTGGCAAGAAGGAGCCGGGCACGCTTCACCGTGCATTCCCTGGGGGGAAAGCTGGTGCTGGTCGCGGCTCTGACACTCCTGCTCTGCATGCTGCTGTTTGTGGCCGTGTCCTGGGGCGTGGTGCGCGCATTTTATGAGCGTCAGGCGAGTAACGACGCGCGTACCCATTTGAGCAGCCTGAGCCAGACCTATCTGGCACAGAGTAGCCAGCGTTTACAGGCTCTGACGACGCTGAGCAGCAATACAGAAGTGAGCGGCACATTGCAGAATCAAGCGGGTGCCTCCACTACCCTGAGCGCGCTGTTGACGCAGGATCTGGTACGCGAGCACCTGACAGGCCTGGGTCTGGTGAATGCGAGCCGTATTACACTGGTCCAGGTCGGAGAGAACCTGCCAGATAGTGGGCAGAGATTACTCAACGCCGGTTTGCAGGGGCGCGCAGGTTCGGAGCTGGTGCAGCAGGAGCGCAAGTGGAACCTCGAACTGGAAACTCCGGTGCGATCCGCGGCGGGCCAGGTTGTAGGCGTGCTCTTCGCAGTGCAGCATCTAGACGCGTATTTTGCCAGTGACCTGGCAGCCAACGGCGGACTGCGCGTGGTGCTCTGCCAGGGTCAGCAGCTTTTAGGCAGTAGCGACGGCGCGATGGCGCGGAACCTGCTCGCTTCCGGCGTCGCCTTTTGCCAGGTGGGAACAGAACAGACGAGTGAGAGCGCGGAGAGCTACCTCACATGGTGTGGTACCGCCAGAGCCGCTGCGCAACTGCCCGCTTCGCCGCAACTGACGCTCGTTGATGTCGAGCCGCTCTACGATTTCAACATCCATAGCGAACGGGTCTGGCAGATCCTGTTGGGCATCGGCGTCTTCGTAATTGCGTTGGGCATCACCATCTACACCATTATTACGCGCATATTTTTCATCCGTCCTCTGCGCCAGTTACAGAGCTATGTGGAGGGATTGGCCCCCCATACGCTCGATAGTAGTCCGCCAGCCGATGAGTTGCGGCGGCTGACGCGTTCGCTCAACCTGCTTTCCGAATCGTTGACCACCCGTGAGAACGAGAGCCACGAGATCACCAAACAGATGAGCGACCTGCTCACGATGGGCGATATCTTGCTCTCCACGCTCAACCTGGAGCAGCTCCTGGGCGAAATCGTCTCGCGGCTGGGGCCAATTATGTACGCGCGCGGCACCGTGCTGCACCTGTACGGGCGCGAAACCTCTTCGCCGTGGGCAGTAGCGCAATGGGCCGATCAGAGCACTCCACCAGCGTTGCCAGCTATTAATCCGAAAGACAGCATATACAGCAACCCCCTTGAAGTGCATATAGATCCAGCCGGTGATGCCACGCTGGCCCTGACGACCAAAATATCGGCCATCACTGTCCCGGTACGACGTTCGATGAACTCAACAGCGAGTGGCAAACGCCCGGCCCTGCGCGCGCCCAGGCTCACAACGCCTGCGCCGGTGTACGAGCCGCGTCGCTCGCGTATTCCCCAACCAGCCTTGCGCGAACTGGATATGACGCTGGCGCGCATGGCTATGCAAAAACACAAAATTGTCTATGCTGAGGACATCGCATCTATTTATCAGGAACGCGGCGAGATATGGGCGCAGAACGCGCTGGAGACGGGCTACCGTTCGGTCATCGCGGTACCCATGCTGCTACAAGACCAGGCGATTGGCGCGTTTATCCTCTATGATGACGAGACCAGATCGGTCACCCAGAGCGATACCTTTCTGCTCACCACCGCGGCCATCCAGATCGCGATGGCCATCCAGAACGCCCTGCTCTTCGCCGAGGTCAAGGACAAAAACGCGGCGCTGGAGCGCGTCAACCATCTCAAATCGCAATTTCTGGCCACAGTGACCCACGAGTTGCGCACACCGTTACACAGTATTATTAGTTACGGCGCGCTGATCCTGGAGGGCTTTTTGGAGGGGGAACTGACCAACGAGCAAGAGGAGCATATCCAGTTTATGGTCAACCGGGCGGAAGACCTCTCGCAAATGGTCGATGAGATGCTGGACCTCTCCAAGATCGAGGCCGACCGCTTAGAGGTCAAACCAGAGCCAATGCAACTGGAGAAAGGGCTGCAAGCGGTGGTCAGCCAGCTCAAACCGCTGGCCCAGAACAAGGGGCTGAGCCTGACGCTGAACATTGAGGAGGATCTGCCGCTGGCGCTGGCCGATAGTCAGCGTCTCCGCCAGGTAGCGCTCAATCTCGTCTCAAACGCTCTGAAATTCACCGAGACGGGCGGGGTGAGCATTCACTGCGCCGTCCTGGAGCGTTATGACATCCTGCGCATCTCTGTGCATGATACAGGGATTGGCATCTCACCGGCGGCGCTGGATTATATCTTCGAGGCCTTCCGCCAGGCCGACGGCAGCACCACGCGGCGTTTCGGGGGCACCGGCCTGGGACTAACGATTGCCCGCAAACTGGTGGAGTTACAGGGCGGTGAGGTCGCGGTGGAGAGTCTGGTGGGCCAGGGCTCGACCTTCTCATTCACTCTACCCATTGCTGCCCCGGTCCAAAACAATCACGAGGAGCGCCAGCATTCTGGCCAGCTAGCGCAAAGATAATGTTGAAAGTGATGAGCATGTTGTGAAAAGAAGCGAGCATACACTATGAATACGATACATACATCAACACCATATACGCCAAAAGACGTGGCGGCACCAACTATTTTGATCATTGAGAACGAGGTCTCGAACCGCATCCTGATTGAACGCGTGCTTTCGACACGCGGGTATCGCTGCATCTCCGCCGCTAACGGGCTGGAGGCGCTGAAAATTCTGGAGAGCGAGCGCGTGCAACTGATCCTGACCGACCTCTCGATGCCGGTCATGGATGGCTATCGCACCACGCAGCTCATTCGCGAGCGACCAGGAATGGAGCGCGTGCCGATTGTCGCGGTCACCGCTTACGCGCAGAGCGATGAGAACGAGGCGGCCCTGCGCATCGGCTGCAACGAGTATCTGACCAAGCCTTTCAAACCGCGCCAACTGCTGGAACTGGTGGATCGCTTGTTGCCTGCCAGATAAGACATCATACCAGCCTTTGCTAGCAGAGTTACCCAAAAATTTGATATGATGTACATAATCGTGCCGAACTGGTCACCTTTCCCACACGACCGGTTTCTCGCTTTTGGAACAGATCACTGAACACGCAAAGGAGCTATATTGGTATTATGGAGACAAAGCTGGTCAGACAGGCAATCAAAGAGTGTGCATGCGACGTGCTCATAGTGGGGGCCGCGCGTGGTGGTAAGGGAGCTGAGGGTAGATCATTAGTCCTCTCATCGGCAGCCGGAGAGGTCGATCAACTACTGGATGGGCTGCTCACGACGATGTATGAGAACGGGGAGTTCAAGGGCAACGCGGGCGAAATTGTTCAGGTCTATACACTGGGCAAGATGGCTGCCCGACGCGTGCTCGTCGTGGGACTGGGCAATGTGGAGCAGATCAAGGGCCACACCCTACGACGTGCCAGTGGCATGGCCGTTCGTTTTGTGCAGAGCAAGGGAGCTGCCCAGGTCGCGCTGGCCCTGGAAATGGCCGACGGCGTGGGAAGCTCGGATGAGGCGTTCCAGGCGGTAGTCGAGGGAGCGCTCCTGAGCGTGTATAGCTTCAGCAAGTACCAGACCACGCGCACCCATGAAGGCGGCATTGAGCAGATCCAGTTTATGAGCGCGCAGGCCGAGAGCACGGAACGCCAGGAAGCGCTGAAACGCGGCAAGGTCATGGCCGAGGCTGCGAACTTCGCGCGCGAGATGATTAACGAGGCGCCAAGCGTGCTTACACCAAGCGAAATGGCCAGTCGCGCCAGCGAGATGGCCCGACAGTTTGGCCTGGAGTGCGAGATCCTTGACCGGCCTCAGATGGTAGAACTGGGCATGGGCGGACTGCTGGCCGTAGGTCAGGGCAGCGCCACACCGCCGAAGTTTATTATTTTGCGCTACCGGGGCGCGCCCCAGAGCAGCGCGCCAACCCTCGCGCTGGTCGGCAAGGGTATCACGTTTGATTCGGGTGGCCTCTCGCTTAAGACGGGCGCGGGCATGGAGACGATGAAGGGCGATATGGGTGGCGCGGCTGCCGTACTCGGCGCGATGCAGGTCATTGGCGCGCTCAAACCGGCCATCAACGTCACAGCCTTTGTCTCCAGCGCCGAAAATATGCCCGATGGCGCCGCCTTCCGGCCTGGCGATGTCCTGCGCATTATGAATGGCAAGACCATCGAGATCCTCAACACCGATGCTGAGGGACGCCTGGTGCTGGCCGACGCGCTCTCCTACGCGGTGCGCGAAAAGTGCTCGCCGATCATCGATGCCGCTACCCTGACCGGCGCCTGCGTTGTCGCTCTGGGTCCGGTACGCGCGGGCCTGTTCTGCAACGATGACGAGCTGCGCGATCAACTGATGGCGGCGGGCGAGAGCACCGGCGAGAAGCTCTGGCCCATGCCTCTGGACGATGAGTATCAGGAAAAAATCGAGAGCGCCATCGCTGATATCAAACAAACCGGCGGTAGAGCTGGCGGCGCGATCATGGCTGCAAAAATTCTGGAGCACTTTGTGGGCGAGGCAAAATGGGCGCACCTCGATATCGCGGGCATGGAGTTTCTTGAAGGCAAAGCAGCGTTTATGGGTCCAGGCGCGAGCGGATTTGGTGCGCGCACCCTGGCCATGCTGGTCCTCCAACGAGCCGCGCGGTAAAGCGCCGATTAATAAAAGAGTTTTACAATTTAGGGAAAGCATAGTACCATCTAAGCTAGAGTTTTTAGTGCCTGAGAAATACGTGAGAAAGGCAACAGATGTTACAAGAAGATACAGATTCGGTGCCCAACTTCACCCGTAGCGACACGCATATCGCGGAATTGCTTGAGCGCATGCATGAGATCGCGGACCTGAGCGCGCTGGGTGCCCTGGCGGAGTGGGACCAGAATACCGAACTGCCGGATGGCGCGGGCGAGATTCGCGGCGACCAGATGGCAACCTTGCAGGGCGTGCTGCACGAACGCTGGACGGCTGAGCGCCTGGGCAGCCTGCTGGAGCAGTTGTCCCCGGCCAGCGCGCAGACCACCTTTACCGACGCTGACAAAGGTCTGGTGCGCGAGGCGCAACGCGCCTATGACCATTCGACCAAACTGCCACGCACCCTGGTTGAAGAGATTGCGCGCACACAGGCCAAAAGCTTCGAGTCCTGGCGGCGCGCGCGGGCAAACAACGATTTTGCCAGCTTTGCACCCTTGCTGGCTCGCACAATCGAGCTGCAACGCGAGGTCGCGGACCGTCTGGGCTACGTCGAGACACGCTACGACGCGCTACTGGACCAGTACGAGCCGGGCATGACCGCCAGCAAATTGGATCAGCTCTTCACACCAGTGCGCGAGGTCAGCGCGACCCTTTTGAAGCGCATCGAGAGCAGCGGGCATACCATCGACGACTCGTGCTTGCAGGGCGAATTCACGTCCGAGAAGCAAATGGAGCTGAGCAAGAACGTGCTGCGCGGCATGGGCTATGAATTCACGCGCGGCGGCATTGCGCGTTCCCCACATCCTTTCACCACCAGCTTTGGCAGCCCCTTCGACGTGCGCCTGACCGTCAACCCGGACCCGCATTTTATCCAGGCTTCGGTCATGGCGGCCATTCACGAGGGCGGACACGCGCTCTATGAACAGGGCAGCGCCTCAACGCTGGGTCGCACACCCCTGGCCGGTGGCGCGTCGATGGGCGCGCACGAATCGCAGTCGCGGCTGTGGGAGAACAACATCGGGCGCTCGCTCCCCTACTGGCGTGGCCAGTACGAGGCTGTGCGCGCGGCCTTCCCGGAACAATTCGCCAATATCGATGTCGAGACATTCGCGCGCGCGCTTAACAAGGTGCAGCCCAGCCTGATCCGTATCGAGGCCGACGAGGTGACTTACAACCTGCACATCATCATTCGCTACGAATTGGAACGAGCAATGGTCAATGGCGAGGTTGCGGTTGAGACGCTGCCAGGCATGTGGAACGCCAAGTACCGCGAGTATCTGGGCATTGAGCCGGACGCTGATAGTCAGGGCATCCTGCAAGACATCCACTGGAATATTGTATTCGGCTACTTCGAGACCTACACGCTGGGCAATATGTACGGCGCGCAGATCTTTCACAAGCTGAAGAGCGTTTTTGCGGACTTCGATGAGCGACTGGCAAAAGGCGAAACCAGCTTTATCCTGCACTGGCTGGAGGAGCATATGTACGCATACGGCGTGATCTACCAGCCAGAAGAGTTGGTCGAGCGCGTCACCGGCGAGAAGCCCAAACCTGAACATTTTGTACGCTACCTGACAGAGAAATTTGAGGGCATCTACAACCTTTAACACCTTCTGTCAGAAAAGGGGGTGGAGCGCAGACTTCACCCTCTTTTCTTGCCCCGATAGCACATCGGTGTTTTGGCGTTTCCCTCGTTTGACACCATGCGGGTCATCTGTTATAATCCACTGGCACTCAGTCCGACGAGCAGTCGGCATTTTTTGTACAGAAAAGAACCCATGTGAAGGGACGGAAGTTCCGGGAGGACTATTTACCCATGCCCAATAATGCCTCAGCTAAAAAGCGCATGCGCCAGGAGCAGAAACGCCGTCTCCACAATCGTATGGTTAAGTCGATTGTGAAGACCAATGTTACCAAAGCGCGTCAGGCTATTGCCACGGGCGTTGAATCAGAGGCCGCTGTGCGCGCCGCCGTGAGCGAGCTGGATCGCGCCGCAAAAAAAGGCGTGATCCATCGCAATAACGCTGCCCGGCGCAAATCCCGGCTGATGAAGCAGCTTAACGCAATCAAAAAGTAAATCATCGCGCGCAACGTTCTGCTTACACCGAGAGACAGCGCTCCAGGTAGGTCTGCAAGACTCCCAAAGGCAGGAGTGTATCCGTTCCTGCCAGTCATTCACGCACGGGCTGAGCATAACGCGCATAGTTTGTATGGAGAAGAAGATGGCCGAGAAACAGACGATAACAAAGCCTGCTGGACGGGCTTTACTGGCCGCAGTGGAAAATGCCCAGCTCCGTCAGGGTGTTCCAGAGTTAAAGTCGGGCGATACCGTGCGCCTGCAAGTCAAAGTGGTGGAAGGCAACCGCGAGCGCTTGCAGCCATTCGAGGGCGTGGTCATGCGTCTGCGCGGCGGCGGCATGAACAGCAACTTTACGGTACGCCGCATTACCCACGGCGTCGGTGTCGAGCGCACCTTTTTGATGCACTCGCCGCGCATCGAGAAAATCGAGGTTCTGCGCCATGCCCGCGTGCGCCGCAAGCAGCTCTACTATCTGCGCGGTCTGACTGGCAAAGCAGCTCGCCTGAAAGAGATTCGCCCGATGTCTGCTAAAGAACTGGCCGCCAAAGAGGCCGCGCGGGCGGAAAAAGAGGCTGCGAAAACCGCCAGCAAGAAGAGCAGTGCGAAAAGCGAAGATTAATCCTCTCATGCCGCTTGAACTCGTTTCTGACGCTCAAGTGGAGTGGAAGAGTTCTCTCGTGCCGCCTGAGCGCGTTTCTCATGTCCAGGCAGAGCGCAAGGGTCCGCAAAATCCGACGCTAGAAGAAGAGATGGCCCTGCTCAGTCAGGGCTATTCTTCTATTGCCGGGTTGGATGAAGCTGGGCGTGGCTGTTTGGCTGGTCCAGTAGTGGCCGCAGCGGTGATTCTGCCACTGAGTGAGGAAATTCCGCTATTACTGGCAGGAGTACGTGATTCAAAGCAAATGACGCCTCTGGCGCGCGAGCGTTTCTTTGCGGTAATTCACCAACACGCCCTGGCCATCGGCGTGGGCATCGGCTCGGTTGAGACAATTGATACGCGCAATATTTTACAGGCCACGAAACTGGCAATGAAAGAGGCACTGGCCGCACTCGCGCTGGCTCCCCAGGCCCTTTTGCTCGATGCCCTATTACTACGCGATATAGCACTGCCGCAACGCTCGATCATCAAGGGTGACGCGCGCTGTCTCTCAATCGCCGCAGCCTCGGTCATTGCCAAAGTCACACGTGACCGCCTGATGCTCCAGTTGCACCAGGTGTATCCTGCTTACGGCTTTGACCAGCACAAAGGCTACGGCACGCCCGCGCACCTGGCCGCGTTGCAGGTTCACGGAGCAACCCCCCATCATCGCCAGAGCTTCGCGCCTGTGCGCACGCTACATGGGTTGTTCTCGGAAGAAGGGGAGCTGGATTCGTATGCCTGAGTATGTCTGGGGTCGCAACCCTGTGCTTGAAACCCTGCGCTCGCCACGCAAAGTCAAACGCCTGCTCATCGCCGAGGGGCAGCGTGAAGCGCCCGCCCTGGCCAGCATCCTGCAAGAGATCACACGCCAGCAGATCCCCGTCGAGATGGTCCCGCGTCCGCGCCTGGACCAGTTGAGCCAGGGAGCAGTTCATCAGGGCTGCTTGCTCATCGTCGAGGCGCGGCGCTATGCCAGCGTCGATGAGATCCTGGAACACGCGCGCGCACAAAACGCCGATCCTTTCCTGCTGATCCTGGACGCTATCCAGGATGTGAATAACCTGGGATCTCTGTTGCGCACGGCTGAAGCTGCGGGTGTGCATGGCGTGATCCTGCCCCAGCACCAGGCCGCCGAGGTCAACGCCACCGTCGTCAAAACTTCAGCGGGCGCCACCGAGCACCTGCTGATCGCGCAGGAAACCAACCTGACGCGTACTATCGAGGCGTTGAAGAAAGAGAACATCTGGGTAATTGGGCTGGTAGGTGAGACACAGACCGAGTACAACCAGGCTGATCTGACGGGCGCGCTGGCGCTAGTCGTGGGCAACGAGGGCAAGGGGATCAGCCGACTGGTGCGCGAACACTGCGATGTGCTGGTGCGCCTGCCCATGTATGGACAGATCAATTCGCTCAATGCCGCCGTCGCGGGCAGCATTGCCCTGTACGAGGCATTACGCCAGCGCACACAGAAAACTCAGCGCGCAACGAAGAGATAGGCGCCCGTTGTTACGCGAAAGGGTGCTGCCACGTTTCTAAAGAGAGTACGCTATATCATGCGCCCTGTCGCGCAAAGGGAGTATGCCGTTGAAACGTTCAAGGATGGCCTTTTTACTGGCCTGTTGTTTGCTCAGCCTGCTGGCCACTGGCTGGCTGCTTCTGCCATCGTCCACTTCCCCCACATCGGCCCATACTGTCGGTGCACGTTCGATGCAGGACACGACAACCGCCACGGCCACCGCAACCGCCACGGCCACCGCCACGGCCACCGCAACCGCCACATCCAAACCGTCGCCATCGCCATCTCCCAGCCCATCTCCATCTCCATCGCCATCTCCCAGCCCATCTCCATCTCCATCGCCATCTCCCAGTCCATCACCGTCTCCCAGTCCATCGCCAAGTCCTACCGCGACCTCAACGGCCACGTCCACAGGCTCGACGAGCAGCAGCAGCAGCGGGGGAAGCCCGGCAGGCATTGCGCTCGCGGCAGGTCTGGGACTCGGCGGACTAATCCTGCTCGTACTGGGCCTTGTGCTGTATAGCTTCTACGCCAACCAGCAACGCGCGGCGCAGGGACGTTGACCACAGACTCAAACTTGCTCGATAAACGCCAGCCCTTTGCGGAGAAACTCCTCAAAGTTGGGGGGATACATATGATCGGTGTTGGGATGGATCTCCAACTCGCAGGGAAGATCATGTGCGCGCATGATCTCCACAATTTTGCGCGAAACCTCCAGACAATGTGTATCTTTTTCTCCGACAAGGATAGAGCCACGCAAAGCACCCGGTTTCTGGGTCTCCAGGATCGCGGGTAATGCTTCAAGCTCTTCCGCATATAAATAGGGTGCAAATGCGACGAAGCCGCGAGCCTTGATCGATTGATGGAACGCCATCCAGACCGCCAGACCAGCGCCCATCGAGTAGCCGCCAAGCACCACACGCTCCGGGTCGATGGTATAGGCGCGCATCAGCGTGGCCAGGTGGGTCTGTACCTCGCTAACACCCGGCGCGCGCTTATCCCACACAAACGAATTCGGGCCAACGATCTGCGAAGATGTGGGCAGCCCCAGCAGCCATCCCTGAGCAGTGACCCCACTCCATTCTTCAATGGCCATGTGAGCGTTCTCTCCATTGCCATGCAGAGCGAGCAGCACAGGCAGAGCCGTGACCCGTTCGGCTGGCTCCTCGACAAGCAGTTCGGGTTGCGCACTGCCCTTGATCTGCGCGAGACGTTGGCGGCAAACCTCAACCATCGCTTGAAACTCCGCAAGCGGGCGCAGATCGGCCAGATCCGGGTCTTGTTCCAGCATAACAGGAGCACACCAGTTGCCCTGCTCTAACGTCTCGTGGAAAATACGCAATGCTTCCGTCTGTTTACCCAGCAGCGAGTGGAAACAGAGCCGCCAGTAGGCGATGTCGGCGGCGTTCTCAGTGAAGACCGCCTGCTCTTCCTCAACAAGTTCAAGCGCCTGGGTGTATTCTTGAGCTGCATAGAGTGCAGTGACTTGTTTGTAAAATGCGTAAAAAGTGATTATATTCATGTGATTTCCCCTTAAAAATGTGACACTGCCCTCAGCGTTTCAGCATTCTGAAGATGTTTTCGCTGGAAGGACGTATATTCTCCTGAAGAAACTATTTCGCGATACAATCCTCTCATTGGCAGGACAAGCAATAGATGATTTGCTGATGAACTTTTTCAAAACCGACCTGCTGGTATTGCGCCAACACCTGCGGATCATCTCCCCATGATTCAACCTCGATGTCGGTAGCTCCCTGGTTGCGAACCCATTGAGCAGCGTGAAGTAATAGGGGAAGATACAGGCCATTTGCGCGGTGCTCTGGCACAACTCCTGGACAATCCAGGTAGCCCATACGCTTCCCTCTACTTGTGCTTAGTGGCTCGCTGATCGTGCCCCGGCATGTGCCCACGACTTCTCCAGTGGGTGCAAAAAGCAGAAAATTATCTGCCGCGTTCTGATCCTCAAGGATACCGTGTAGATCTTCTGCCATTACCGTTTCCCAATGGCCCCAGAGGCCCTGAAAGGATCTGTTATACATATCCAGCAGTAGAGGAAAATCCTGGGACGGGTTGTAGACGCGGATAGTGTAACCCGCGGGCCACGCTGATTGCGGCAACAGCTTGTCGCTCGCGCAACGCATAGCGGTGTACGCTGCCGCCGGGGAAAACGCCCGTTCCTGCAAAAAATGCATAGCCTCCTGGTGCTGCGCATCGGCATAGGCAAGAATACTGTGAGGATGCAACGTTTGCGCACGCGCCAATGCCCCTTGAAGAAGGGCGCTCCCAATGCCTTTTTTGCGCCAGAGTGGATGTACCCCTACAAATATATCAGCGTGTATATTTTGCGGCACTTTCCACACAGAGCTAAAACCTATCATCTGGCCAGGGTCGTCACGAGCCATAACCACCTGACGATCCTGGGATGGATTATGCCCCGGCCAGGTGAGTTGCGCTTTCAGCGTTTCTTCGCTGATATCCTCACCTGTATGGTCAATGTTCTCTATCTCCTCCAATAAGCTGGCCAGGCGTGGAATATCGGTTTCGGCATTAAAATGACGAAATTGAAACTGCGCTTCAAGCGGTTGAGAAAGCATAAGAATTCTCCTTCTGACTGTGCTTGCCATCTTCATAAACGCAAATATACGCTATAATGGTGACAATCGTTGTCACTATTTTAAGGAGCGTGGATATGTCACGGATGGAACGCCTGGTCGAATTGCTGCTGCGTTTACAGACATTGCAGCGGTTCACTGTGCAGGAGCTGGCCGACGAATTTCATCTCTCCAGGCGCACGATGTTGAGAGATTTGCAAGCGCTATCGATGATGGGGGTGCCGCTCGCCGCCACACCTGGACCACATGGCGGCTACCTTCTGTTGCAGAAGCAGCGTCTTCTGCCCTTATCGCTCACCGAAGACGAGGCCATCAGGATTGTCCTCTCGTATGAAGCCCTGCTGGACTACGCGGATTCCCCTTTTGCGATTCAGAACCTCTCGGCCATCACAAAATTACGCAACGCCCTATCGCCAGACCTTGCTCAACGCATTGAGCAGCTACGAGCGCGGCTGGTGATTACGGGCAACCAGCGTATATACGTGGCTCCGCTGCTCCCCGCTCTTTTACAGGCAGCACTGGACGGTGTTCATGTGAAGGTTATGTATGAATCGCGCTCCCAGGTCGCCGAAAGATTGATATATCCATATGGACTGTATGCCTCCAATGGTTTCTGGTACTGCGCCTGTTTCGACCAGAAACGTCAGCAGCATATCTCGCTGCGTGCAGATCGTATCCTCTCGCTGGACAGACGCGAGGGACTGGCAACGCCTGAGAAAATGACGCTGCGCGAATGGCTCCAGGCCAGCGATCCAGATGAAGAACCCCTGCTTTTCCTGCACGTCATCGTCACAAAACGGGGCATGCAAGATCTGAGCTGGAGCACCTTCCTGCCCGACATGACGAGAGATGAGGATGGGAACGGTATCATTCAGAAGCAGATCCCTGCAAAAGATCTGGCATTCTACGCCCGAAGATTCTTGCCGCTGGGAAGAGAGGTAACAATCGTTTCTCCACGCGAACTTGTGGAACATATCAGGCAACATGCATACGAACTGTTAGAGCACTATACTTGATACATAAGCAAAAATGGATGGTGAGGGATTCGAACCCCCGCAGCCCGTGAGGGATCTGAATTTACAGTCCAGCGCGTTTGGCCACTCCGCCAACCATCCAGAGAAAAAGCCTGCACAAAACAATGGTGGCAGCAGGAATCGAACCCGCAACCCTGCCCTTAAAGGGGGCTCGCTCTACCAATTGAGCTATACCACCAGAAAAACGCTCTGTACGGGACTCGAACCCGTATTGCAGCTTTGAAGGAGCCGTGGCCTCGCCCTTAGCCGAACAGAGCACGTCTACATTCGTGTTTTCTTATATTGACATAGTAGCATGTGATTTGCGAAAAGTCAAGTATATTGCTGATCAATAAAGAGGACGTTTAGCTGAAGATAGCCTCTGGGAAAAAGTGTAGTTGCCGGGTTGCAAGCAACTTGAACGCTTCGGCGTAACGCGGGCCGTCCGTAGCACCTGTTGCCCCCTGGATACTGGCATGGTGGGTCTGGAACATTTCCTGAGCCTGCTGGGTAAAAAAGCCGGCGAGCAGCGACCATTCAGGGTTATCAAACTGGCTTTTGTGGGCCAGGATAGCTGCCAGTTTGCGCTCCCAGTAGGGCGTCACCTCGATATACGTGTTGGGATAGCTGGTGGCGTAAAAGGCGATCTGAGGCACGGCATAGGGTTCCCCAATCTCACTCTGGATGGTGTAATTGCGCGCGAACAAAGCAGCCTGGGCGACTCCTCGCCCGGTTTTGATATGATCGGGGTAGGCCTCATAGGGCGTCCAGGGATCGACGGTCATAACCAGGTCGGGGCGATATGTGCGTAGGATGGGAACCAGGCGTTGAGCCACATCATCCTCTGTGTATGTCGCGCCCATATCCGGGAAACCCAGAGCTATGTGCTCCGAGACGCCGACCAGTTCGCCGGCATGCCGACGTTCCGCGCGCCGTATCTCGACCAGTTCCGCAGAGGTCATAGCGGGATGTGGCAGGCCAGCTCTCCCATCGGTAACAGTCACAAAAATAATCTTGCAAGAACGCGCAGCGAGGGCCATGAGCGTTCCCGCAGCCCCGATCTCATTATCATCGGGATGAGGTTGTACACACACGATGGATTGTACATCGAGCAAAGGGGGCAAACCTAGCGCTTGTCGAATATCCATACAGGCTAAATCCTTTCTCATATAAAGTTATTGCTTTTTTGCATCCACCAAACTATACCATCTCTACCTTGCTTTTTCCACCATCTTTACACGCCAAAGATACAGCACTGCGTCAGAAGCAGCGCTAAATTGATCAGTTGTGTGGTACACTAGCTGAAAAACGTAACTCATATACTACTTGGTAGGTAGGAGAGGGCAGCTTCCTCAGAGGCCCTTTG
>CAXUEY010000020.1:0-1379 GCA_964250225.1 uncultured Ktedonobacteraceae bacterium
ATTACAGGCAGCCTGCTCGATAAAGAAGCTCGCCAGCGGCGCGGGGAAAGCGTTTGTCGGCTCGCACATGAGAAACACAGGACAGAGCACATCGCGATAAAATCCATTTTCATCAATGTTTTGAGCCAGGCGACGTTGAAGATAGCAGGGATCGTTGGCGAGCAATCCTCGCTGTTGCAACGTATATAGAAAGAACAGGCGATGGAATAACAACGAGGCGTGACGAGAGCGCTCATGCGTGTTCTCAATAGCAGTGGCCAGCAGGGTGTAGGTGTCGTGCAGACGCGTGGCAAAGCGCCTGGGCCCGATCTGGCTCGTGTTGGCCGGACATGCGTTACGTGTTGTAGGCGTTTGCTGCAATGTCATACGCGTATCCTTTTCTGCGTTGCAAGCACACAGGGAAGATATTATGCAGTTGCTTTCTATCCATGAAGTTGGCGTCTTCATTATACAAACACTGTCAAACTCTGGATTGCAATATTTCAAGATACCGACCGGTGCTTGTCTGCAAGTTCTGCGAATGGTAGAATAGCCCTACAAAATAGGGAAGAAGGAAAGTGCCGATGCTCCTGACGATTACCACAACCTATCAGCCAGCCACAGATCTGGGCTACCTGCTGCATAAGCATCCTGAGCGCCCGCAGTCCTTCTCGCTCGCGTTTGGGCGCGGGTATGTCTTCTATCCAGAGGCCAGCCAGGAACTCTGTACGGTAGCTCTGCTGCTCGATGTCGATCCCGTGAAGCTGGTACGTGGTCCTCGCGGCGCGGCGAGTATGGAGCAATATGTGAATGATCGGCCCTACGTAACGTCTTCGTTCCTCAGCGTGGCAATGGCGGATGCCTTTAGAACGGCGATGCAGGGACGCTGTGAGATGCGCCCGGAACTGGTCCAGACGCCTATTCCGCTCTCCGCGACCCTTTCCGTGGTGCAGTGTCGCGGCGGCGCGGATCTCTTACAGCGTTTGTTTGAGCCGCTGGGCTATACCGTGCAGGCTGAACAACAACCGCTGGATGAGCAGTATCCCGCCTGGGGCCTGAGTGCGTACTACAAGCTGACCCTCAGCGCGACCTGCCGCCTGGCCGATTTATTGCAACATATGTATGTATTGATTCCTGTGCTCGATAATATAAAGCACTACTGGATCGGCAAAGACGAGGTAGAAAAGCTGCTCTTGCGCGGCAAAGGCTGGCTGGAGAAGCACCCTGAACGCGAGCTAATCGCCTATCGCTATCTGCGCCACAAGCCCACCCTGGCCCGTGAAGCTATCGCGCGTCTGATCGTTGAGGAGCAAGAGGCGCTGGAAGAGGGTGTGGACGACGCGGAAGGCATAGAGGTTGAGCAGGCTGAGAGCGTGGAGATTGAGCAGATGGCTGAGAGC
>CAXUEY010000020.1:1479-11583 GCA_964250225.1 uncultured Ktedonobacteraceae bacterium
GGCTGAGAGCGTGGAGATTGAGCAGATGGCTGAGAGCACGGAGAAACGCGTGAGCCTGCACGAGCAACGTCTGGACGCGGTGGTGGAGGTTTTGCGCGAAGTTGGGGCGAAGAGGGTACTGGACCTGGGCTGCGGCGAGGGTCGCCTACTCAAGAAGCTGCTGCGCGAGACGCGTTTTGAGAAAATTCTGGGCCTGGATGTCTCGTATCGCGCACTGGAACTGGCCCGCCGACGGCTGCATCTCGATAGCATGCCGGGGATGCAGAAAAAGCGTCTCAGCCTGATGCACGGCGCGCTGACCTACCGTGATGGTCGTCTGGAGGGCTATGATGCGGCGGCGGTGGTCGAGGTCATCGAACACCTGGATCGGCCACGCCTGGCCGCTTTTGAGCGGGTGCTCTTTGAGTGTGCACGCCCCAACACGATTGTCTTGACGACTCCCAATGTAGAGTACAATGTGAAATTTGAAACGATGCCCGTCGGACAGTTGCGTCATACCGATCACCGTTTCGAGTGGACGCGCCAGGAATTTCAGGCCTGGGCTGGCAAGGTCGCGGAGCGCTACGGCTATATGGTGCGTTTTCAACCACTTGGCCCAGAGGACGCGACAGTCGGCGCACCGTCGCAGATGGGGATCTTCTCCAGAGCATGAATGCGTCCATTACGCTGGCATACGTTTATCAGAGCGAAAAAGGAGTAGGAGGGAAAACATGCAAGATGCACGGTTACAGGCTGTTCTCGACGAACAGCGCCATCCCCTATTATTCGTCACCTTGAGCGGGTCGCACCTTTATGGCTTCTCCTCGCCAGATTCAGACTACGACCTGCGCGGGGTCCATGTCCTACCGGTGCGCGAGGTCATCGGGCTGCACGAGGGGAAAGAGACCATCGATTTCATCAAAATGCACGGCGGCCTGGAAATCGACCTGGTGACGCATGATGTGCGCAAATTTTTCAAGCTGCTCATCGGCAAGAACGGCAACGCACTGGAGTGCATCTATTCGCCGCTGGTGATCTACACCACGCCTGAGCACGAAGAATTAAAGTCACTGGCTATGCGCTGTGTGACGCGTTATTACGCCTATCACTATCTGGGCTTTTCTCAGAGTCAGTTGAAGCTGTTCCTCAAAGAAGAGCCACCTCGCGTCAAAGCGCTGCTGTATATCTATCGCGTGATTCTGACAGGCCTGCACCTGATGCGTAGTGGTCAGCTTGATCCCAATCTGGTACATCTCAATGAGGAGTTCAAGCTGCCCTACATCCCTGACCTGATCGCACGCAAGCAGAGCGGCGCGGAACGCTCAACCCTGGAAGATACCGACCTGGCCTTTCACGAAGCCGAGATCGCGCGTCTGCTGGGTGAACTAGAAGGCACATTGGAGCAAGGTGTGCTGCCGCGAGAGCCTGATCCGCAGGCCCATGCTGCGTTGAATGATTTGCTGGTGCGGTTGCGGTTGAGGAGCGTGTAAGCAGGGGAGGATATTGGATGCGAGCGTGGAACTCCGGACGCGCGGGGAGAAGACTGCGAAGAGCAAGGGGAGGGACTCCGGACGCGAGGACCGGCGCTACATGCAAGAGGATCAAAGGCGTCTGTGGAGAGATAAGATTGAGAAATATTCTATGGAAATAACTATCCCTGAATTGGCGCTGGTGGTGCTGATCGGGCCTTCTGGTTCTGGTAAATCGAGCTTTGGGCGTCGGCACTTTAAGGCGACAGAAGTGATCTCATCGGACTTTTGCCGCGGTCTGGTGGCTGACGATGAGAACGCGCAGGCCGCGACCAATGATGCCTTTGCGGTGCTGCACTTTATTGCGGCGCGGCGCCTGGCTGCCGGGAAGCTGACGGTAATCGACGCGACGAATGTGCTGGCAGAGGATCGCAAAGAGTTGCTCAGGCTGGCTCGTGAGTATCATTGTGTGCCGGTGGCGCTGGTCTTCCACTTGCCGGAGAGTCTGTGCCACGAGCGCAATCAGATGCGCCCGGATCGTCAGTTTGGGCCGCACGTGGTGCGCCGCCAGCACGCGCATATGCACCGTTCGCTGAGCCTGCTGCGCCGCGAGGGTTTTACGCATACCCATGTGTTCTATTCACCTGAACAGGTTGACGCCGTAGAGATTACACGCGAGCCGCTCTGGACCAATCGCCAGAGCGAGCACGGCCCCTTTGATATCATCGGCGATGTACATGGTTGCTTTGATGAGCTGTGCGATCTACTGGCAAAGCTGGGGTATGGGATTGAGCGTGTCAGCACGGACGAGCCGGTTTACCATGTGCAAGCACCGGAGGGGCGCAAGGTCATTTTTGTGGGTGACCTGGTGGATCGCGGCCCCAATGTGCCTGAAGTGTTGCGCCTGGCGATGGACATGGTGGAGAGTGGCGCGGCCATCTGTGTGCCGGGCAACCACGATAGAAAGCTGATGCGCAAATTGCAGGGGCGCGAGGTGACGCTCAACCACGGCCTGAAGGAGACGCTTGAGCAGTTGGAGCGCGCGAGTCCCGCCTTTCGCGCGCGCGTCCTGACGTTTTTTGAGGGTCTGATCAGCCATTTTGTGCTTGACGAGGGGAGGCTGGTCGTGGCCCATGCCGGGATGAAGGCCGAGATGCAGGGACGCGCCTCCAGAGCGGTGCGCGAGTTTGCCCTGTATGGTGAAACAACCGGCGAAACCGACGAGTTTGGTCTGCCTGTGCGCTACAACTGGGCCGCCGAGTATCGCGGTCAGGCGCTGGTCGTCTATGGTCACACACCGGTGTCTGAAGCGGAATGGCTCAATCATACCGTCAATATTGATACTGGCTGCGTCTTTGGCGGCAAATTGACCGCTCTACGCTATCCCGAACAGACATTGCTCTCTGTACCCGCCCAGCGGACTTACTGGGAGTCGCTCAAGCCGCTGTTAGTCTCCAGAGACGATGGGCTGACCACACAGCAGCGCGAGGACGACCTGCTGGATATCGCGGACGTGACGGGCAAGCGCCTGATAGATACGCGTTTGCAGCCAAAGATCACTATTCGCGAAGAAAATGCTATCGCAGCTCTGGAGGTAATGAGCCGTTTCGCAGCGAATCCACGCTGGCTGATCTACCTGCCGCCAACGATGTCACCCTCGGAGACCAGTTCGGAGCCGGGCCTGCTGGAGCATCCCGCCGAAGCCTTCGCGTATTACACGCGTGAGGGTGTTAAGCGCGTCGTATGCGAAGAGAAGCATATGGGTTCGCGGGCCATCGTAGTGCTGTGTAGAGACGAGGAGATGGCGCGGCGACGTTTTGGCGTCGTACACGAGGGGATTGGTATCTGTTACACGCGTACCGGGCGGCGTTTCTTCGACGATCTCGCCCTGGAGCACGCGTTATTGGAACGTGTGCTCCAGGCGCTGGACACGGTGAATTTCTGGGGGCAACTCAACACCGACTGGGTCTGCCTGGACTGTGAGTTGATGCCCTGGTCGGTCAAGGCACAAACCTTGCTGCTCAAGCAATATGCAGCGGTTGGCGCGGCGGCGCGGGCGGCGCTGGGGGACGTGGTATCCGTGCTGGAACGCAGCCAGGAGCGCGGTTTAGACGTAGCTGAACTGCTGGAACGTTATCGCGCGCGTGAGGGCATGGCCCGACAATATGTGCAGGCCTATCGTCAATACTGCTGGCCGGTCAATACGCTCGACGACCTCAAGCTGGCTCCGTTCCACATTCTGGCTACGCAGGGCGCAGTCCATGTCGATAAGGATCATCTGTGGCATATGCAAAGCATTGCTAGCTTCTGCCAGGCCGATCCAGGGCTGCTCTTAGCCACGCCCTATAAGCTGGTCGAGCTGAACGATCCCGCCAGCGTGGCCGAGGGAACAAGCTGGTGGCAAGAATTGACTGGGCGCGGCGGCGAGGGCATGGTCATCAAGCCGCTGGACTTTATCGCGCGTGGTCCACACGGCTTTAGCCAGCCCGCGCTCAAGTGTCGCGGTCCCGAATACCTGCGCATCATCTACGGGCCGGAGTACAACGTACCCGCCAACCTGGAACGTCTGCGCGTGCGTGGAGTCGGGGCCAAACGCGCTCTGGCCGCGCGCGAATTCGCCCTGGGCATCGAAGCGTTGGAACGTTTTGTGTATGGCGAGCCGCTGCGCCGCGTGCATGAATGCGTCTTTGGCGTCCTGGCGATGGAGAGCGAACCGGTGGACCCGCGTTTGTAGGGGGAAACCTCTGCCACAGTCAGTACTTTCGGGTATTGTTGCATCATGCTGACCTTTTTGAGCTTGAGCCCGCCGCAAGCCACGGCGTTTCAACCTGTGGCGAGGCGGTTCTGGCTTGAGCCCTTGCTCGCCTTTGAAAGAAAAACCGTTCTAAAACCCTTGACAGGTTGCCTCATTTCTTCTATACTCCCTTCGGTACTTTGAATGCCCTTGTCCATGCGCGGCAAACTGTCATATTCCCTCGCACAAAGGATATATTCATCGGAGAAGTTGTGGTATAATAGAGTGTGCGAATAAAGACAAGAGAAACGGCAAATAGTTTTCCAGGATTCATCCTACCGGGCGACTTCGACCGTGCCCGGTTTTTTATGTGTGCAGGAGCGAGCAATTTAAATTATGCAGATTGTAGATGAGAACATGACCCAAACAGAGCAGCAGACAGGACAGATGATCCAACGCACTGATATTCGCAATGTTGCGATTATCGCCCACGTTGATCATGGGAAAACCACCCTGATCGACGGCTTGCTCAAACAGAGCCACACGTTCCGTGAGCATCAGCAGATGGGTGAGCTGATTATGGATTCCAATGATCAGGAGCGCGAGCGCGGCATCACTATTCTGGCTAAGAATACCGCCATTTCCTATCACGGTGTCAAAATTAATATTATTGATACCCCCGGCCACGCTGACTTTGGCGGCGAAGTTGAGCGCGTGCTAAATATGGCTGATGGCTGTATCTTGCTGATCGACGCGGCAGAAGGTCCGATGCCCCAGACGCGTTTTGTGCTGCAGAAAGCTCTGGAGCTAAAACTCAAGCCTATCGTTGTCATCAACAAAATTGATCGCCGTGATGCGCGCATTGAGCAGGTTATCGAATGGACGCACGACCTCTTCCTCGAACTGGCCACACACGCTGACCAGCTCGATTTCCCCACGCTCTACGCCATCGGGCGCAATGGGGTCGCGATGTATGGGCCAGACGATGAGCAAAAAGACCTGGAGCCGCTCTTTGAGACCATCCTCAAGGTTGTGCCTGCGCCTACCGTCGATGTGGAAGGCCCTCTGCAAATGCTGGTCACCACGCTCGATTATGACGATTATAAAGGGAAATACGCGATTGGACGCGTTGTGCGCGGGCGCATCGCTCCGGCCATGCAGGTGATGCAGATTACACGCGACGGGCAGATGACACGGCAGAAAACCACCCTGGTCTTTACCTATAAAGGCTTGAATCGCGTCGAGGTAAGCGAGGCACTGGCCGGGGATATTGTCGCGGTCACAGGCATCTCCAGCGCCCATATTGGCGAGACCATCGCCGATGTGGAGCAGCCCGAAGCCCTGCCAACAATTGCCGTCTCGGAGCCAACCCTCAAAATGACCTTTGGAGTCAATAGCGGCCCCTTTGCCGGACGCGAAAGCAAGTATCCCACGTCGCGGCAACTGCGCGCGCGCCTCTACCGCGAGTTGGAGACGAACGTCAGCCTGCGCGTGATCGATGGCAACAGCCCGGATGAATTTATCGTCTCCGGGCGCGGCGAACTACATCTCTCGGTCTTGATCGAGAACATGCGTCGTGAAGGATACGAGTTCCAGGTATCGCGGCCCGAAGTGATCACCCACGAGGATGAACTGGGGCATGTCCTGGAGCCGTTCGAGCACCTGGTCATCGATACCAGAGACAACTATATCGGCGTCCTGACCGAGAATCTCGCCTCGCGCAAAGCCCAACTCGCCAATATGACCAACGATGGCAACGGCAATGTGCGCCTGGAGTACCGCATTCCCACGCGCGGCCTGATCGGTTTTCGCAATGTGTTCCTGACACTGACCCAGGGCAATGGCGCCATGAGCAGCCAACTCGTCGGCTACGAACGCTGGTTGGGCAAAATCGGGAGCATACGCATGGGTGCCCTGATCGCTTCTGAGCAGGGCGTGGCTCTGACCTATGGGCTGAATAATGCTCAGCAGCGCGGCGATACCTTTATCGAGGCAGGCACGCCCGTCTATGAAGGCATGATCGTTGGCCTGAACTCGCGTCCAATGGATATGGCCGTCAATGTGTGTAAGGAAAAACAAAAGACGAATATTCGCTCCTCAACCTCAGATATCTCTGTGCGCCTGACGCCACCGATTATCATGAGCCTGGAGCAGTCGCTTGACTTTATCAATAATGATGAGCTGGTTGAAGTCACGCCGCACAATATCCGCCTGCGGAAACGGTACCTGACCCAGCACGAGCGCGCGCGTAATCGTGAGCAAGATTAACAGAGGAAGGCAGCCTCACATCTGCCTCAAGAGGAGCTATACGTCATGACCTATTCACGCCGAAACCAGGCTGAAGAACAGCAAGAGGCTTGTCTGAAAGCTGGACAAATTACAGCGGTATGTACACAATCCCAGCTCAGGCTTGATCCTATTGACTGGCAACAGTTCGGAATATGGGCGCCTGTGAAAGTCAATGCTCTCGAGATAGCTTCTCTTGTGGATTTCCGGCAGCACGAGGGCAATGACATTCTGCGGCATATTCAAATGAAACTGCTTGAACATGCTGCCCTCGCCACCCTGCACGCGCAGCCCCATTGCAAAGCCTCAATGTGGAGTCCCGTCGAGGTTGTGCAACCACAAACCTTTTTGAGCTTGTGGATTATCACCCTGGAGACAGATGAGCGCATCCCCATTATCGAATCCGTCAGAGATGGGCAGCGTGTCTATGAACCCTACGCCTTTGATAGCACTGATGTGAAGCAGCTCACCCAGCTTTTTGGAAAAATGCATAAAGGGGAGTATGCCTTTGGTGATACGATTACCATCAAAGAACGTGATCGCCAATATAGCGGAAAAGTCATGTATAGCATCTCCTCCAACAGAATGCCCACCAACCGTAAATATGGGTCGCGGGCGCCTGCGGGAACGACCTCTACAAACAATCTCACCTCCCTGTATATCGTCAATTGTGGAGACGGGTTTCCCCATATTGCGCATCAATCGCAAATTGTCCAGGAAAACAAAGTCTAGCTATTATGCCGCAGAGGATCGATCCTCTGCGGCATAATAGCTAGACCAGCATGAAACTGCTCATCCATATTCGACAGTAATTTACCAGGGCCAGAGCAGGAGATCTTTCAAACGAGACACGGTTTGTTCATACCCATTCGCTTCATCCGCGTGGGTGGCGCGCGGATCGGGTCGTTGTTGCTGGAGGGTTTGTAATGAACGCTGCTGCTCTTTTTGCCAGCGCTCTTGCGTATACCCCTGTAACACAGCATGCAGAATGGTCATCACCAGGAGATATTCCGAAGAATGGAGTCGATCATATCGCATCGCCTCCTGGATGTGGGCGGAATAGGCGCTGGCACGGCTCGTGTTCCGTTGGGACACGGGCTCGTTGGTTTCAGTAAAGGCTTCGGTCATTGTATTTTTCCCCTGACTTTTTCTTTCTTGCACTGTGGACGTATCTAGGATTCGCTGCTAGCTGTGCTCTCTGGCTCGGCGTTCATGCTACTGGCATAGCTCAAGGCATCATGGCGAACGTTGAACGAGCGCACAATGCTGTCATCTGGCCCCGGCTTGCCAGTCAGACATTTGCGGACAACAAAAATGGACTCAGTGAGAGCCTGGACATAATAGTGATCTTCCCCCACTGCTTTTCCGTCAACGTGATTCGGTAACGAAGACCGGGATGATTGGTGATTGCTCATAGTTTATCTGCTCATTTCTACAAATTGAGTGTGGTGAAGAATAGCCTTCTTCAAATCTGCCCCCTGAAGATCTGCTTCGCGCAAATCTACATTACTGAGGTCAGCGCCTCTGAGATTTGCCTGGCAGAGTTTTGCTCCACGGACTTCTGCTCCATGTAATTGTGCCCCCTGGAGGTTTGCGCCACTGAGGTCGGCCATTTGGAGATTGGCATGGCGTAAATCCGCTTCATGCAAATCCGCTTCGCGTAAGTCTGCTTGTTTCAGGTTGGCCTCCGTGAGATCTGCGCCATGCAAATCAATCCCATACAGGTCTGCTTTAGAGAGGTCTGCGCCATGCAAATCAGGCTCGAATGCCTGGACATCAGGGTATGTTTGTCGCCAGGTATTCCATTGTTTTTTGCCTGAGAGAAGAATATCAAGAGATTTCTGACGGGCCATGCATTTCACTTCCTTAACTGAATCTAGCCAAAGCTTGCAGCGAGTTCCTTGCTTCAGCAATGGGGAGTTCCTGACAGTCAAAACGTCTTCATAGAGAAGAATGTTCAGGCTACAGTTTATGTAAAACGACTCGTACATTATCGACAAGCTCTGGCGTCAGAGTATTCTGTGTACGAGCACTATCGGCTACACGCCACACATCATCCCATTCTCTTGTGAAAAATGGGGAGTTTGCACTATGCTTGCCTGTATATTCCCTGAGATAGCTATCTAAGCGCATGGAAAGTCGCATTTGCGTGATGGTATCACTCATTGGTTTACCTCGATTGGATGATTCTGGCAGGAGCGCTGCCCTATTGCTGTTTTTTTGGGATCGAAGATCGCATCAGGCGCCATGCTGTTTCCCATCTTGCGCTAAAACGGGCAGGCTCTCTACAGGTGCGCCGTTTTCCTGCACGTCTGCCGCTGGTAGGAACAGTTCGATATACGCGTCACCATCCACTGAGGCCGAAAAGATTTTCGCTGCGTTGGTCCTGTCCATCAGCACATAGACGACACCTCCATCGACGGCATCGACTCTGCCTGTTTCCCCGGTTCGCTTGATACGCACCTGGTCACCTACCTGGAAAAAGATTCCATCGTCAGTTGTTTCCATGAGTTTTCTTCCCTTCATAACATCAGAAATCGTTGTACATGCTTCCAGTCTCGAATTGCTTATTATGTCTTTGAATACTCTTTCGGATCTGTCAAAGAGAGAGTATGTGCGATTTCTCTTGTCAAAGGGGACAAAAGCCAGGGCGCAAAAACAGTAGTGGATGAGTTACGCTGTTCCCGGCAGCGAGGAGCTTGCCATTTTTTTGCACGCAGGGAACGTAACTCATGAACAAACAAATGAGGCACTCTTATTATACCTGTTTTTTGTGCAGAAAGCAAATGCACGTGAAAAAAGCTCGGCATAAAAAGTGATTTGTATCCTTCCAGTGAAATCTGGGCTATCTTTTACTGTTGAGCTAGACTTTCTGAGATTTGTATGGTATACTCTCTTTATAACTGTAACGTGCAAATGTTGCTCCCAGAAGATTTCCTCAAATCCTCACTCCGAGATAATTCATGTTAGTGATGGTGCGCAATACAGAAAGACCCATTTGATCCGCTTTGGCGGAAGAAAAGAAAAGAGAACAATTCATTGACCGATCAAACACTGTATTGCCGAGACTGCAACCAGGAATTTACCTTTACCAGCGGCGAACAAGAATTTTACGCGAGTCGTGGACTCACCAATGCTCCCAGTCGTTGCCCGGAATGCCGGGCTGCTCGTAAGCAGGCTGGCGGTGGTGGACAGCGCGGCGGGTTCCGGGAGCGCGAAGCACGTCAGATGTATACAGCCATCTGCGCGAGTTGTGGAAAAGAGGCCACCGTGCCTTTCCAGCCACGCGAAGATCGCCCTGTCTATTGTAGCGATTGCTACCAGCCACAGCCACGGCAGTCCAACTACTCCGGGTCACGGTGGTAGCCGATGTGCCAGGTTATTGTGAAACCCGATGCCTCCTTTGAAATGGCATTGAAACAGTTTGGCCGCAAAGTGCAACAAGCTGGAATTCTGTCAGAGGCTCGTCGCCGCTCACATTATGAGTCACCACAAGCTCGGCGCAAACGCAAGGCCGCAGCACAACTGCGCAAGCGTAAACGCGCCCGTTTCTAAAACACAAACGCAGCTCATGGCAAGAAGGGGGGGCCGGGGGCGGGAGTGAACCGCGCCCCGGCGGGGGCGCCCCCAGAAGAC
>CAXUEY010000020.1:11593-43038 GCA_964250225.1 uncultured Ktedonobacteraceae bacterium
CGCTTAAAACTCCCCCGCGCCCCCCCTTCTTGCGACACCTCATCTATCACATAACGAGGCTAAAACTCCTACATCCGTGGCACCTGCACAGGCAGCCCGAAGCCCCAGTCGAGCAGGGTTTGCGCGTCCTGGAAACGACTCTTGTCAGTGGTGGCGTTCAGCACCACGCCGATCAGGGTGTGGCCGTTGCGTTTGGCCGCGAAGACCAGGCATTCACCAGCCTGGGGCGTGGTGCCGGTTTTGACGCCGAGCATGCCTTGATAGACGCCAAGCAACTTGTTGGTCGTTTTCCAGGGATAGGCGTGGTGGGTGCCGGAAGCGGGCAAATCGTATTCTCTGGTCTGCACGATCTGATCGAACAGTGGGAGGCGCATGGCATACTGCGTCAGGCGCACCAGGTCATAGGGTGTCGTGTAATGGACGCCGGAGATCGGGTTGCCCTGGCTGTCGGATGGTTGCAGCCCGTCGGGATTATCATAATGGGTAGAGTAAAGGTGCAGTTTTTGCGCCTCTACGTTCATAATATGCACAAAATTGGGGACTGAGCCGGCGATGCCGTCCGCAATCGCCACCGCTGCATCGTCGCCCGACGGCAGTAGTAGAGCGTAGAGCAGATCGCGCAGCTTGACTTTATCGCCGACAACCAGGAAGGCGGAACTCCCATCTTTCAGATGCACCTCATTGTAGGCATCCTGGCCAATCGTGATCAACTGGTTGAGCTGGCCCGCTTGAATGGCGATCAGCGCGGTCATAACTTTGGTGGTGCTGGCCATAGGCACGGGAACCTCTCCGTTCTTTTCGTAGAGAATATCGCTGGTAGTTGCGTCCATTAAGAGAGCTTCGCCGGCAGTGAGCTGACCTGGCTCACCTTTCGGTGTGAGAACAGCCTGGGGAACAGCGCGTGGGATACCCCGGAACGTGAGAGATGCGAGCGGGGGACCATTCAAATCCGGCTGACCAAAGCCAGCGATGTTGGCTCCCAGAGGTGTAAACAGCCATACGGGAGCGCCAATCAGCAAGATGATGGCGACAGTTAAGAGGATGATTGCCAGCAATCTATGTCGATCCATAGGATGTGCTCTCTATTCTTTAAAAGTTATTCTGCTTTGAGCTAATCTCCGACTCTGCACTACAGGCCAGGCTGCCTTTCTCATCCCCCGGATGCGGCTGGCTGGCTTGCTACGCCTGACGTACGCGAGAGGCCAGCTCTCGCGTACGTTTATCGGGCTAACCGCATGCTGGGTATGATGCAGGCAGCGCGGCCGGTGAAAGGCGGTTGCTTCTCTAGCCTACGAGACGCTACCGTGTAGCATCTCGTCTCGTAGGAATGGCGCACTGAGAAGAAAATCCTCTCCCGGTTAGATCGCTTCTGGCCAGCGCGTATGGTAGTCGGTCACGTGCTGGAAGGCGTCGGCCACGCGCAAGATCTGGCCCTCGCCGAAGAAATTGCCCAGCAGTTGCAGGCCAACCGGCAGGTTGTTACTGAAGCCGCAGGGGATCGAGACGCCGCAGATCCCTGCCAGGTTCGCCGGAATGGTGAACACATCGTTCAAGTACATCTCATAGGGGTCGGAGATCTCGCCCAGGCGGAAGGCGACCGAGGGGCTGGTCGGGCTGGCCAGCACATCGAACTTTCCAAAGGCTTTGGTGAAGTCCTGTGTGATCAGCGAGCGTATCTTCTCAGCCCGCTTATAATACGCGTCATAGTAGCCAGAGGAGAGCGCGTAGGTGCCGAGCATAATGCGGCGTTTGACCTCCTGGCCAAAACCATGCTCGCGTGTCTTCTCCAACGCCTCCCACATATCGTCAGTGTCGCGATACGAATAGCCATATTTCACGCCATCGTAACGCGCAAGATTAGCACTGGCCTCAGCCGGAGCTACGATATAGTAGGCCGCGACCCCGTAGCGTGTGTGGGGCAGGGAAACCTCCTCGACCACCGCGCCCAGTTCGCGCAGTTTTTCGATGGCCGCGCGCACGTGCTGGACCACGCCCGGCTGTGTACCCTCAACCCAATATTCTTGAGGCACGCCGATGCGCAGGCCCTTGATATCGCTGGTGAGCGACGCCGTGTAGTCGCTGACGGCTTCGGGCGAGCTGGTGGCATCGCGTGGGTCAGCGCCTGAGAGCACACGCAGCATCAGAGCGGAGTCGCGGGCATTGCGTGTGAAAGGTCCAATCTGGTCCAGCGAGGAGGCGAAGGCGACCAGGCCAAAGCGCGAGACGCGGCCATAGGTTGGTTTCAGGCCGACGACGTTGCAGAGCGCGCCGGGCTGACGGATCGAGCCGCCCGTGTCACTGCCCAGTGAACCCATCGCCATACCAGCCGCCACAGCCGCCGCCGAGCCGCCGCTACTGCCGCCAGGTGAGCGTGCCAGATCCCAGGGGTTGCGCGTCGGAAAGAAAGCCGAGTGCTCGGTTGAGGAACCCATAGCGAACTCGTCCATGTTGGTCTTGCCCACCGTCACCGCACCCGCCGCGTTGAGCCGTTCCATGACCGTAGCGTTGAAAGGCGGCTTGAAGTGTTCCAGCATCCGCGAGCCACACGTTGTTGGCACATCTTTGGTGCAGATGGCATCCTTGATCGCCAGCGGAATGCCCGTCAGCGGCGTCACGTTTTCGTTGCTGCTCAGGCGTCGATCAGCCTCCTCTGCCTGCCGCAGAGCCAGCTCGTCGGTAACGGTGGTAAAGGCCTTCACCTTGCCATCCACCGCGCGAATGCGGTCCAGGTGCGCGCGCGTCAATTCAACCGAGGAGAGCTTGCCCTGGCGCAACAGCTTACCAGCCTCATCAATCGTCAGCTTATATAATTCGCTCATACGTTTTTTCTACTCCAACACCGCGCGTACTTTCAAACACTGCTCTTCCTGAGCGGGCGCATTCGCCAACAGCACCTCTGGGGGATACGATGGGCGCGGGACATCCTCCCGCATCACATTCTGTAAACGCGAAGCATGCGCGGTGGGTGAGACGCCTGAGACGTCCGCCTCCTGCAGGATCGCGATATGCTCCAGGATGACGGAGAGCTGCTGGCCCAGCACGTCGATCTCTTCTTCTTGTAAGCCCAGGCGGGCCAGTTTCGCGATATGCATTACCGTTGTGCGATCAATCATCTACATCCTCTTTGTTTTCTCAATACACTGCCCAGCACTGTCTCTGCCAGGCGAACCAGTCGGGTGGCGCGCGGTGAGCTAGCGCGCAAAGATAGACGCTTATTAAAAGCGCACATGGAAGCCACTCAGATGGGTAGAAGGCTCGCTCCAGGCCACGTCTACGTCATGCACATGGGCTGCTCCTGGCCCGCGCCGCAGGAGTGTAAGCAGATTTTCCAGCGTCGGGCGCGGCCCCTGAGCCAGCACCTCGACGCTGCCATCATCGGTATTGCGAGCATAGCCGCGCAGGCCCATGCTCAGCGCCTTCTCTATCACAAAGTAGCGAAACCCCACACCCTGCACCCTACCACGAACGAGGGCGTGGAGTTCCTCATTGCTCGTCTTCTGGTTTTCCATAGCGCCATCATAGCATACTTGGGGCGTGCTCACCAGTAGTGACCTTTTTTTCAGGCTGGCACCCAGGGCATGTCACTTGAACATGCCCCATTACTCGTAAAAGGCTGGTGCTTTCTTGAGCGTTTGCCATTGTTGACCATCATGGCCAAAGACGACGAACCCTACCTGCTCGCGCTCGACCAGATCGAGGAGTTTTCGGGTGCTGGCGCGCAATTGCTCCTCGTTGTCATCGGTCGGCCAGGCCCGACGATCAGGGGTAAAAAGGTGCTCCTGGACGACTGCATCGATGGCGAGCAACACACGCCCGGTCTGCGGTAGATGAAGCAGAACGGACTGATGTCCAGGGGCATGCCCACTGGTTTCAAGCAGGGTCAAGCCAGGGAGAAGTTCGGTGTCTCCCTCAATCAGCCGATAGCACAGTGTTGGCTGATCCCAATGCCTGCGTGCGGCAGCAAAGCGCGCATGTCCGCTCCGTGCCAGTTCATAGTGCTCACGCTGGACGATAAACTCCGCCTTTCTAAAAGCGTCGTGATATCCCGCGTGGTCCACATCAAAATGGGTACAGATGAGCATATCGATATCGTCAGGGTGCAGATCAAGATCGGTGAGATGCTCCAGCACATTTTTTTTCTGCTCGGCTGGTGGCGTCCCTGGTGGCGGCGTGTAATCCGCAGGCAGTCCGCTATCAATGAGAATATTCTTCCCATCGCTGGTCTGAACAAGATAGCACCCCGATGACATCGCGAGCGTTCGGCCTGCTGCGAGCGGAATGGTTGTCGTACTCAATTGCATAAGGTAGAGCCGTTTTAGCATTGTGTTGCTTCCTGGCATCCATTCATCCTTTCTTGCGAACAAAATCACTCAGTATTTTGTTTCTCTTGTCGATCAAACAGCATCAGAGACGCCAATACACCTCTGATTTATCCATCTCAGTATAAAGCAAAGCCCACAAGAAAAAATCATCCAAAAGGCCGATGCGCAAAGAGACGAAATGTGCTGAGATTTCCTCCTTATGAATAACGGAGGGTAAGGTGCAAATAAATTAAACTTCGTTGTTCCGCAACTTATACACCTTAATCGCCACCTGCAAGGTCAACCAGTTGCCGCGCTCCTGCAAATCGATGTCACAAAGAGATTTCAGGCGTTCCAGACGTTGAATCAGGGTGTTACGATGCACAAAGAGGCGTTCGGAGGTGCGCGTGAGGTTGCCGCCGCTTTCCAGGTAGGTCTCCAGCGTATCGAGCAGGTCAGTTCCCTTGCGGCGGTCATAGCTGGCCACATTACCAACCTGTTCCTGGTACATGTCGCGCAGGTCGTCCATACGCGCGATTTTGTAGAGATAGCGATAGATGCCCAGATCGTTGAAATGAGTGACGCCGCCTTCGCGATTGAGGTGCTGGCCCATCTGCTGGGCCTCGTTAGCCTCGGCAAAGCCACGACGATACTCACTGGCGCTGGCACAGGGGTTGCCGAGACCGATGTCCAGGCAAATTTGCTGTTCGCCACTCATTTGCCTCGCCAGGTCACGCAGCCAGTTTTTTAGATGTATACCGCTGGGATCTTTGCTCAAATGCACGATACAGGTCAGCAGATTCTCCTGTTCATAGAGCAGTGAGCCGGGGAAGCTGTCCTGAATGCGCCGCCGCACCTGTGCACTGATGCGTTTGTGAATGGCCAGGCGCTCCTCCTCACTGAACGGCTCTTCCGCGTTCTCCTCATCTTCCAGATGGGAGACCTCGATCACCGCGACTGAATGGACGCGGCTCAAGTCGCAGCCCAGGAAATTTGCGCGCTGACGCAGGCTCTCCTCAGAATCGTAGCTTCCATACATCAGATCCTCGACGAAGCCCTTGACCAGGTTTTTCTGGGCCAGCATATCGACGAGATGGCTATTCTTGATCGCCACGGCCACCTGGTTTGCGATGGTCGTCAGCAACGTCTGATCCTCAGATGTCGCGCGCCGCGCCCGCTTGAAATAGCAGTTGAGCAGGCCGAGCTGCTCGCTGCCGGAGATCAGCGGGGCCGAGAGCAGAGCCTTATAAGGCGAGTCCTTGAGGGGATTGAGGCGTCCCAGGGCGTGGCGGTTCATCTCCTGCGCGCTGGCGGTGCGCAAGTTTTCCCAGGCCTGGTGATCCATCTCCACGTGTTGAAAGTTCAGGGCACGTTCGCTCAATTGAGGTGAGGAGGCGCGCACGCTCAGGCGTCCCCGCGCCTGGTCCATCAGCATAATGACGCATAGATCGGCCTCCATGATCTGTGTGGCCAGCGTCGAGAGCGAGCGCAGCATATCGTCGAGATAGAGGCCGGAAGTAATGGTCTGGCTCAGCATCGAGAGGGAGGTGAGGATGTTGAGTTTGCGCTGGGTATTTTCATACAGCCGCGCGTTCTCAATGGCCCCTGCGACCAGCGCGGCGGTATTCATGGCGAACGTCTGGTGCTGCTCGGTGAATTCGTAGGGCGCGATAGTGTGGACCGTGATGACCCCGCTGAGATGGCGGTCTTTCGAGAGCACAGGCACCGACATCAACGATTGAAACTTCTCCTCCTCCAGTTCGGGATAGGGACGGAAGCGCGGGTCGTTGAGCGAACCTTCGCGGATCGTGACAGGCTGATGGGTCATGCCAACCCAGCCCGCAATACCTTCGCCCAGCGCCAGCGAGATCTTGCCAACCTGGTGCCGATAGGGGTCGCTAGAACTGGCCAGCACCAGCTGCTCTTTCTCCTGGTCGTAGAGATAAATAAAGGCCGCGTGGCAGGAGGTAGCGCGGGTGATGGCATCAACCACGTGGCTGAGCACCTCATCCAGCTTGAGGGTCGAGCCAACCGTCGAGATCACCTCATTGAGCAGAACATTCTCTCTGGTTCTGGCCTCAAGCTCGCGCACAAGGGTCATATGCTCTTGTTCTAATTGCTCGTATGTACGTTTTAGCTGCTGTTGCTTATAAGATTCCTGAGCATGTTTTTTTAACGTGTCAACAGTAGTAGGCAATTCAGGCTCTGTTGCCCCATTTTTTCTATGAGACATTCTGGAAGACATCTGTACCTCCTGATTACATATGGGAGAGTCAGGCTATTTTGTAGAGAGAAACACGCGCTCCATCTATTTTTATAGTGATGGAACCGTGTTGCCTGACCACCCTTAACGCTGCACAAAAACGTGTCTATAAACATAGCTCATATACATATAGAGACGATAAAAATTTTTCTATGGAAATAGAGAGATATTGTGTTTGTGATGGTCATTGTACCTGCTTTCTAGTGGGGAGTCCAGTTTTTGTCAGGAGGGTCCTGGTCGCACATGGTGGATGTATCCGCAGCAAAAATTGTTGTGATACAATGGTGATGTCGTTCGATGCTGTGCTATGAGACAGCCTGTCACGTAGTGTGAGCAGCATTTTCATTGGCAGAAGCGACAGCAATCGTCCTTTACAGAAAGGGAGACACAAATTGGCCACCGACACCATTGCCATCCCGGAAGAACAGGGGATTGAGACACACGGAATCGAGCGTGTCTCGCCCGAAACTCGCACTCATGTTCGTATTTTTGACAATTTTACAATGTGGCTCTCCGCGAATCTAGTTATCTCGACTGTTGCGTTGGGAATACTGGCGAAACAGGCGTTCTCGCTGGGGTTCTGGGATAGTCTGGCAGTAATTCTTGTGTTTAACGCGCTAGGCGTGCTCTCGCCCGCGTTTCTATCCACGCTGGGGCCGCGCCTGGGGCTGCGCCAGATGACCATCTCGCGCTTTTCTTTTGGCTGGATCGGTGGGATCATCATGGGCCTGTTCAACGTAGGGGCCTGCCTGGGCTGGTCAGCGGTGAATGTCATCGTGGGCGGCCAGTTAGTTGCTGCCCTGGCCTGTGGTGGGGCGACCCCGGAACAGTGCAGTGTGCCTGTGCTGGGGATGGTGCTGAGCGGTGTGATAGTGCGCGCGCTGGGTATCCTGCTGATTGCGGTACTGACCACGCTGGTCAGCATTTATGGGTATCGCTACGTGCATCGTTACGAGCGCTTCTCCTGGATACCAATGGCAGCCATTTTCATCGTTGTGGCCGTGGTGATGGTCAACACGCACCACTTCGCCATCTTACCCACCCCGGTGATGAATGCGGTGGAGATCGCTGGCCTGTTCTCCTTTGGGGGCGCGGTCTTTGGTTTCGCCACCGGCTGGAGTTCGTATGCCGCTGACTACAACGTGAACCAACCGGCGGACACCAGACCAGCGCGCATCTTCTGGTTGACCGGTCTGGGGATCTTTATCCCCTGTGTGCTGCTGGAAACGCTGGGTATGCTGCTGGCCTCTGGCGCGCCCGATGTGCCTGGTGGTCAGTTACTGGCTTTCGCGCTGACGCCGCTGGGTGCTCTTGGGAAGGTGCTGGTCTTCTTGCTGGCACTGAGCATCATCGCCAATAACATCCCCAACGATTATAGCCTGGGGCTGTCGGTCCAGGTGCTTGGAAAATGGTGGCAGCGCGTCCCACGCTACCTCTGGACGCTAATCGGCGCGGTCGTCTATGTGATCGTTGCGATTGCGATTGCTGGCAACTTCAACGAGACGCTCAACAGTTTCCTACTGCTGGTAGCCTACTGGCTTGGTCCCTGGGCCATTATCCTGGTAGTAGAGCATTTCCTCACGCGCAAGGGGCGTTACAATGTCGAGGACTGGGACAATGCGCGCCGCCTGCCGATTGGCTGGGCCGCGATGGTCGCGATGTTGATCGGCCTGATTGGTGCATCTCTGGGTTTTGCCCAGGTGATCGTCTTCAACGGCGTGCAGCATCCAGTCACGGGCCTGATTGGTGGGCTGATTAACCAGCCTTTCGGGATGGATATCGGCTTCGAGTTAGGCGTGGTCTTCTCGCTGGTCGCCTATCTGATCCTACGTCCAATCGAGCTGCGGGCCAATCGCGCGCGCACCTTCCCGCAGGACGCCTGAGACGCTACACACTGGCACAGCTGTAGCAAGACCACTCCCTGGCCTATCGTTTCGATGGGTCAGGGAGTGGTCTTTTTGCTGATGGGCGGAGTAAGATAGAAGTAGGACGTATATCATTGGAAGAGGCTTTCAGGCGATGCAGAACAAAACACGTCTATTCAGGCTGAGCGCGCTGGTAGGAGGAGTTCTCCTGGTCCTGCTACTCATCTCACTCCCTTTACTGATCCTGGCTCATTACAGCGGAGCATTAGCAGGAGGTAACAGGCGTAGCCCGTTACCAGCGACGAAGATTGCCAGTCCGACAGTCACAGTCAGCTCGACCAGCAATGCAGGTACACAGGGCTATCAGCATGTTTTCCTGATTATGATGGAGAACGTTGGCTATAGCAGCTTGATTGGCAACACGAACGCGCCCTGGCTCAATACAGCCGCGCGAACGTACACACTTGCTACCCACGCTTATGCTGAGGCGCATCCCAGTCAGCCCAATTACCTGGCCGCGACCTCCGGCTCAACCCAGGGCGTGCGTTCAGATGCGACCGTCACCATTCACGCGAATAATCTGGTGGATCAGCTAGAAGCGCGTGGCAAAAGCTGGAAAGCCTATATGCAGTCGTTATCCTCACACGGCAACACCAATAAACTGATCACGTCGATGGGCGATTATGCGCGCAAGCACAACCCCTTTGTCTCCTACGCCGATATCCAGCACAACCCGGCTCGTATGGCGCAGATCGTGGATTTCAGCCAGTTCGCCACCGACCTGGCCAACCAGACGGTACCGGATTTTGCCTGGATCTCGCCCGACGTGTGCCACGATATGCATGGACGGGCGGCGCTCAATTCCAATGATGCATGCGGCAGTACGCAGGGGGCGATTCGGCTCGGCGATAGCTTCTTGCGCTCCACAGTTGCTGAAATCATGCAATCATCCGCCTGGACCGGCAACTCGCTGATCCTCATCACCTGGGACGAAGACGATACGTCATCCAGCAGTAGCAGCGGTTGCTGCAGCGCCAATCCCGGTGGCGGCCATATCCTCACACTGGCCATCCAGCATGGGCAGCAGACACCGCGCACGCTGTCCACCCCCATCAACCACTATTCGCTACTCGCCACGCTTGAGGAGAGTTGGCAACTTGGCTGCCTGGGCGCTACTTGTGATACTGCTCGTGTGCATCCTGTACGCGAACTGCTTTGAGATAGTGAGGTATGATTAGGAAGAGTGTTATTCCATCAAAGCTAGCAGGAGCTTTTCATTCCTTTCTTCGCGTTCCCCAGAGTAATCGTGTATAGCACAGTGCCACGCAAGCTGTACGGATTCGCCTTGATCATCTCCGCCAAACTCTCACCAATCGGAGTGTGCTGCGTCCAACGGTTTGTGCTCGTGTCGTCGTAGCGAATCCCGAATTTGGTAAAGCTGGTGGTATTAAAATAGCTGCTTTAAACCCTTTGAAGTATTATAACGGAAAAGAATAGAATAAAACTCAAAAGCATTCCCCCGATAAATACCCCATTCGCAAATAACAAGAGCGACCGCTTTTGTTCTGTAAGCAGATCGGGCGTAATCCAAAGCGAAGAAGTGAACCATATAGTCATAGTGACCAGAAGAATAGACAAGCTCACGTATAAAAAAGAGGTCAAGAAAAAGATGCTCACAATATTTACTAGGATAAGAGCAAGAGTCAAAAACGCTTCAGAAGCTAAAGCTGCTCTTATAAGATTCCTACGTGTATGAATTACTGCAGATTTATACGCTCGATAACGTGTACTCAAGAAAAGAATGTCACTGAAAATGAGTAACCAATTACAAAGAAAAAACCAGATCCTCATTTTATTGCTCTCCTTCATCTACGAATGGATTGAAAACTCACAGGTACCTTCGATAATAACGAGGGGAAAGGAAATCAGGGTGCTGCTGGATCAGTAGCACCTGATTTCCTCTGGCAACCTATCGTTATCCATTAAGGCATTGCTGAATAAGCTCAGCAAAGAAGTAACCAGCGAGCACAATGCCAACCCCCACCCCGATGGAAGCTAATATGCTAGGTCCTGCTGGATTGAATAAAAAGCTTGCCAATGTTATTGTTTCTCCAGAGTTAGCAGCTTCCAGGAGAGCTATACCATACCCGGTTGCAGAGAATGCTGTAAAAGCTCCACCAAGAATACTGAGAGCCACATCAACCACACAATTACCTGCCCCATTCGTATCCGTCACATTGACCGGATTATCCTCTGTACACACATATGGATTGGCCTTAGTCGTCTCCTGCAAACTCCCGCCAATCGGCGTGTGCTGCGTCCAGCGCCCTATCGTCGTGTCGTCGTAGCGAATGCCGAACTTGGTGAGGCCGAAGCCATCGGAGTAGCCACTGTCGAAGTGCCAGGGGTTGTTCTGCATCGGTGTTGAGTTCTGCGTGTTCGTAATGTTGCCATAGGGATCATAGCGGAACGTGGCAGTGCCGGTGTTGTCGCTGAAGCTGGTCACGTTGCCCGTCGCATCGCGCACGTAGCCGATGGTGGAACCATCGGCATAGGTAATTTTGCTGATGCGGTCCAGCGCGTCATAAGTTTCCAGATCGGCAGGTGTATAACGGCGCAAGGTGAACACCAAATATATCCTCACATTTTCTCGCGGGTCGCGTTGCAAACAGGCAACGCAGCTGGGAGATTAGATCTATTAAGATGATATGTGTTGTGGCAAAATGCTGTCAAGCGGATGCTTGCCGTCTCACCAAAACCCGCTGCTAACTTCACGACATCTCACGATCCCGGCGCAATCGTGTATAATAGGTCTGTGCCTATTTACCCACGTTCTTTTCGCATGAAGCGAGAGGGTCCGATGTTTCTATGATAGAAGCGCTTCATAACGAAACTTTATCTTTTGGAAACTGAAAAGGAGGTCAGTCATATGCGTTTTGTTCTTCCTATCAGGGGGAAACGCCTTATTATTGCCGCTGGCATGGCGGCACTGCTCTGTGTATCCCTTGTAGTGAGTCTTTTTCTACACGTCCCCTCCTCACACGCCTCTGGCACAGCCCAGCAACAGGCCACCGTCTATACCAGCGCGACCACAGGCACGCTCGCGCCGTTCGGTGTGGCTAATCTCCAGCAGGCGTCAAAAGCGGCGAGTCAGGCTACCACTCCGCAACGGCTCACGAAGGGTGTCCATCGCATTCCTGCTACCACTCAGGCTGCTGGCACATCCGGGCAGGCGAGCGCTGCGGGGCTGGCCACGCGCACAGGCACGCTGTTGCAGAATTTTAATGGGACCAGCAGCCTGGATAGCGAGAATACGAACTTCGGGGCCGAATTTGAGCCACCGGATCAGGGCCTATGTGTTGGTAACGGCTTTGTCATCGATCCAGTAAATTCGGCTTTCACTATCTACCGGACAAATGGCAACGTGGTGCTGGGTCCACTGAACGTGAACGTGCTCTTTGATGAAGGGCTGACTCAGTTTACCAGCGACCCCCGCTGCTTCTTCGACAAGCCCACGCACACCTGGGTCGCGATCATTCTCTTCATCGGGACCGACGCGCAGGGTAATTTCATCAATGAAGGGCGTACCGATATCGCAGTCAACCGCAGCGGTGACCCGACCACGCCCTGGACGGTCTATCACCTGGAGAGCAACGACGATGGGACGGGCGGTATGCCCAACCATGCTGGCTGCCCCTGTTTTGGCGATCAGCCACTATTGGGCATCGATCAGCAGAATGTCTATGTTAGCACCAACGAATTCTCCATTCTGGGACCGGCCTTCAACGGCGCGCAGATCTACGCCATCTCGAAGAACCAGCTCTTTGATCTGGCGCAGCAGGTCCATTTTGCGCATTTTGATAATCTGACCATCGGAGGGTCAATTGCGGCCTCGGTTCAGCCAGCCACAACGCACGATGGTGCAGCCGCGGAGTTCTTTCTGAATTCGCTAGACCCCAACCATAGCGCGGATAACCGCATCGGTGTCTGGGCACTCGCGGACGGTCATAAGGTGAGTGAAGGCAAGGTTCCCACGCTCTCCAGCATGGTCCTGACCTCTGAATTCTATGGCATACCACCAGGCGCCATCCAGCAGGGGAACGCAGCTTTGTTGGATGCTGGTGATGATCGCATGCAGCAGACCCAATTCATCGATGGAAGTCTCTGGGGCGCGCTGGATACAACCATTAATCCCTTTGGCGATAATGCGCAGCGCGCGGGCATTGCCTGGTTCCAGGTGCATCCAGAGGTCAGCCACGGTTTGATCAGCAACCCGAAGATTGAGCATCAGGGCTATGTGACCTCAGCGGGGAACTACCTGCTCTATCCGGCGATTCAGGCAGGGCCGGACCATACTGCCGCGGTCGTCTTCACCTTCAGCGGACCCAACAACTTCCCCAGTGCAGCTTACGCGATCATGCGGGAAGGACAGCATAGTTTTGACGCGATCACCATCGCCGCTGCCGGTACTGGCCCCTACGTCAATGGCACGCGTTGGGGCGACTACTCGTATGCGACGCTCGATCCTGATCACAATAGCTTCTGGCTCGCTACCGAGTATGTTCCGCCTGTGAGCAGCCAGACGACAGATGGCGCGCGCAACTGGGGCACGCGCGTCTTCGAGGTGGATGGGCGTTCGTAGATCAGCAGATCTGGGAAATGTCGATGTGAAATGAGAGATAAGCAGCATAACTCTTGTGATTATGCTGCTTATCTCTCATCATACCTGTATCGTTTCACACGTTGTGCAGAGAAGAGTGCGCTGACGAGGGAAATCGCATTCGCGAATTCCACTTGACAGCATGGAAAATGGTCTGTATACTTATCACAAGAACACAAACGAATACAAGAAGCGCCGATCAGGAAGAGTATACGATTACGCTGCGGTCTAGAGAGTCGGAAATGGTGAGATCCGATCCAATGCCGTCGTAGAATGGGCCTGGGAGCTAGAGAAGAACACCACCACGTGTGGCTAGTAATACTCAACCGGGGCGTCCCCCGTTATCGAGGACAGGGTATATCACGATGTACCCGGCAATAAGGGATTTTTTCATTCGCTACAGCCCGACAGGAGGATAGGCGACGAAAAAATCTGAATCAGGGTGGTACCACGAAAGCTTCACGCCTCTCGTCCCTTGCATGGGATGGGTGGGCGTTTTTTGTTATTACACCTTTTCGGAAGAAGAGGATTACTGAGATTTTTTGTATGGAGGGTAGAGCGATGCACGTCGAAGTACAGCCAGCAAGCACAGCACAGGCAACCGAGAAGCCTGCAACGAGGAAGCGCGTGTTTTCGGGCGTTCAGCCAACGGGGAACATTCATATCGGCAACTATCTGGGGGCCATTCGCAACTGGGTCGCGACACAGGAAGAGTTTGAGAACATCTTCTGTATCGTCGACCTGCACGCGATTACACTGCCGATTGACCCCAAAGAACTGCATTTCAACACGCGTAACCTGGCAGCTCTCTACCTGGCCTGCGGGCTGAGTCCTGAACACTGTCATTTCTTCATTCAGTCCCATGTGCGCCAGCACGCCGAGGCGAGCTGGATTATGAACTGTTTCACACCGATGGGCTGGCTGAACCGTATGACGCAGTTCAAGACGAAGGCGGGCGAGCACGCGGACACGGTGGATACCGGTCTGTACTGCTACCCGGTCCTGATGGCTTGCGACATTCTGCTCTACCAGACGCACCTGGTTCCGGTCGGCGATGACCAGCGTCAGCATATCGAGCTGACCCGCGACGTGGCCCAGCGCTTCAATAGCCGCTACCACGAGCAGGTTTTCAGAATCCCAGATGCGAAGATCCCGGCAGCAGGCGCGCGCATCATGGCGCTCGACGATCCGACGAGCAAGATGAGCAAAAGCGCGTCCAATCCCGATTCACGTATCCATATTCTGGACGATGCAAAGACGATCAAGAAGAAGATTGCCCGCGCAACTACCGATTCGCTGCGCCTGGTGACATTCGACCCCGAACGGCCCGGCATCACTAACCTGCTGACCATCTATCAGACCCTGACTGGCCAGGCACCGGCGGCGATTGAGGCGGAGTTCGAGGGCAAGGGCTATGGCGATTTCAAAGCGGCCCTGACCGAACGTCTGGTGGAGACGCTGGCACCGATTCAACAGCGCCATCACGAACTGATGAGCAATCTGCCCACCCTGGAGGGTATTCTCAAACAGGGTGCCGACGATGTACGTCCCATTGCCGAGGCGACGTTACAGCGTATGAAAACCGTCGTGGGCCTGGGCTAAGGCCGACGATCAAGGTCAAACGGGAAAGGCGTGAGCAAAAACGAGCGGATGCACACAATGCGCGAACAGGGCGCGCTCCAGGGCCGCTTATACGTGAACTGGCTGACATGGCAGATGCGACTGCCAGGGCGCGCTCCAGGGCCGCCCGTACTATGGACGGCTGACGCTAAGAGAGCCATTCGTTCTACCAATATGCCGATATGCTCTTAGCTTGTTTTATAAGATAATGTCTACACTACTTCAATGCCCCGTCCATAGTACGGGCGGCCCTCGCGCCCGATCTGAGGCAGGGATATGTACCAGCGGATGTCCAGTCAGCATATCGTTGAGGTATAGCTGGCGATGTGGTTTTATAGCTATAGGAAAATTTTGTGGACATGCAAGCGGAACATCCATTCACCCGGCTGCATGCAGAGAGAAACTGGAGGCAGAGAAACAATGTATCATCCTTCGCTTGATGAGGTACAGCAGCTTACTGCTACGCTCAAAGTGCACCCAACGGACACGCGGCGCCCGCTCTTGCCGTTGTCTTGCGATCTGCTGGCAGATATGGAGACGCCTGTCTCCGCCTATTGCAAGACCGCGCGCGGGCCATATAGCTTTCTGCTGGAGAGTGTGGCGGGCGGCGAACGCATTGCGCGCTATTCTTTTATCGGCATCGACCCCTACCTGGTGCTGACTCAGCGCGACGAAATAGCAACGTTGCGCTATCTGGACCACGAAGGCGGCGAGCGTGTTGAGGAGATTGCTTGCTACGATCCGCTGACGCTCATTCAGGCCGAGCTGGGACAATATCGCCTGGTTGTGGCGCCCAGCAGGCAGCGCGATGAATTGCCAATCTTTCACGGGGGCGCGGTTGGCTATCTGGCCTATGAAGCCGCCTCGCGTTTTGAACGCCTGCCTGTGCCGGAGAAAAATGCGCTGGGCCTGCCTCTGGCCGTGTTCAGCTTCACCGAGACGGTGCTGGCGTTCGATCATCTCAAGCATCGTCTGCGCATTGTGACGCACCTGCATCTCGATGCGCCCGATCTGGAAGCCGAGTATCAACGCTGCTCAGCTATACTGGCCGATGTGGAGCAACGCTTGCAGAAAGAGTTGCGTTTCCCAGCGGAACCCGCGCCACGCGAGGCGACCGAAGCGGTCGAGGTGCGCTCGAATCGCACACAGGCGGAGTTTGAGGCGATGGTTGAGAAGTCGAGAGAGTATATTCGGGCCGGCGATATCTTTCAGGTGGTGCCTTCGCAGCGCCTGAGTCGCCCCGTCAACGCCGCGCCTTTCACGGTCTATCGTGCCCTGCGCGCGATCAATCCGTCGCCCTATATGTTTTTTCTGGATCTGGCGGACTTTCATATCATTGGAGCCTCGCCAGAGTTGCTGGTGCGCGTTGAAAAAAGCGAGGTGACGATCCATCCCATCGCCGGTACACGTGGGCGCGGAGTTGGTTCCGACGAAGACGAGCGCCTGGCCGCAGAACTGCGTAGCGACCCTAAAGAGCGCGCCGAGCATGTGATGCTGCTCGACCTGGGACGTAACGACGTTGGGCGCGTCAGTCAGCCCGGTACGGTGAAGGTGACCGAGTGCATGGAGATCGAGCGCTATTCGCACGTGATGCACCTGGTCTCGAATGTGATCGGGCAGTTGCGCCCGGATGTCTCGCCCTACGATGCCCTGCGCGCTGGTTTCCCGGCAGGCACGGTTTCGGGCGCGCCTAAGATTCGCGCGATGGAGATTATCAGCGAACTGGAGGGGGAGCAGCGCGGGGTCTACGCGGGCGCGGTTGGCTACTTTAGTCACTCTGGCAACCTCGACACGGCGATTGCCCTGCGCACAATGGTTATGAAAGATGGTGTGGCATATATTCAGGCAGGCGGCGGAGTGGTAGCCGATTCGGACCCGGCGGCGGAGTACGAGGAGAGCATGAATAAGGCCAGGGCGACCTTGCGCGCCCTGGAGATGGCGGAACAGATTGCGGCAACACAGGAGAAACGGGGCTATGCTTTTACTCATTGATAATTACGATAGTTTCACCTACAACCTGTATCAGTATCTGGCAGAACTGGGCGCGCAGATCGAGGTCTGTCGCAACGACCAGGTGACGCTAGAAAAGATTGCGGAGATGCGGCCAGAGCGCATTGTCATCTCGCCCGGACCCTGCACGCCCAACGAGGCTGGCCTCTCGTGCCAGATCATTGAGCACTTTGGGCCGCGCATCCCGCTGCTGGGCGTCTGTCTGGGTCACCAGGCGATAGGCCAGGTCTATGGCGGGCGTGTGATCCGCGCCCCTGAGCCGATGCATGGAAAAACCTCGCTGATCCATCACCGGGGACAGGGTGTCCTGCGCGGTCTGCCGGAGCCGTTTGAGGCCAATCGCTATCACAGCCTGATCGTCGAGCGCGCGACATGTCCGGCAGAGCTAGAAATTACCGCTGAAAGCGAGAATGGACTGATTATGGGTCTGCGCCACCGCAGCTATCCAGTGCAGGGCGTGCAGTTCCATCCCGAATCGATCATGACACCGGTAGGCAAAGATTTGTTACGCAATTTCCTGATGGAAGATTAGGATTGGAAAGGAATATCCACCATGATTCGCGAAGCAATTACGCAGGTAGCCGCCGGAGCCACGCTCAGCGAGGGCGAGGCAGCCTCTGTGATGGAAGAGATTATGACCGGCGTGGCCACGCCCGCGCAAATGGGCGCGTTTCTGACCACCCTGCGCCTGCGACCAGGTGGGGAGACAGTTGAAGAGATTGCCGGCTGCGCGCGTGTGATGCGCGAGAAGGCGGTGCAGGTGACGCTGGCTGGCAAAACCGCTGAACTGGCGTTGGACACCTGCGGTACAGGCGGCGATGGCGCGGGTACATTCAACGTCTCAACTGGCGCGGGTATTCTCGCAGCTGCCGCGGGGGCTGCTGTGGCCAAGCACGGCAACCGTTCGGCTACCAGCAAATGTGGCAGCGCCGATGTGCTGGAAGCTCTGGGTGCGCGCATCGACCTCGGCCCTGAGCAGGTAGCCACGTGCGTGCAGCAGGTCGGCTTTGGCTTTATGTTCGCGCCCGCCTATCATCCCGCGATGAAACACGTTGGCCCCGTGCGCCGCGAGATTGGCATTCGCACGATCTTCAACATTCTAGGGCCTCTGACCAATCCCGCCCACACACCATATCAGGTGCTGGGCGTGCCCGATGCCTCGTTGTTGCGCAAAATGGGCCAGGTTTTGCTACACCTGGGCACCCGACACGCGCTGATTATCTACGGCGAGGACGGCATCGACGAGTGCTCGTTGATGGCCCCCACGCGTGTCTGCGAGGTGCGTCAGGGAGAGGATTTGCGCGAATACACGATCACGCCAGAGGAACTGGGCCTGACGCGCGTGAGTGACCGCCAGACCTTGCAGGGCAGCGATCCGGCCTACAACGCCACCCTGCTGCGCCAGTTGCTCAGCGAGCAGGACGCCGGGCCCGCCACGGATATGCTGTGCTTGAATACCGGGGCCGCGCTCTTCGCCAATGAACAGGTCGATTCGCTGGTTGAGGGCATCAAGCTGGCGCGAGCCACGCTCAAAGAGGGCAAGGCCAGGCGCAAACTCGACGAGGTGGTCGCGTGCTCGAACGCGCAGAGAAAGGCAGCCGCATTCGGGGAATGAGAAAGGCAGGTAGGCAGAACACGATGATTCTCGATCAAATTGTCACGCAAACGCGCAGCGACCTGGTACAACGCCAGCAGGAAATTCCGTTAGAGGAGGTCCGAGCACGCGCGCTCAGTCAATCCGCGCCCAGAGACGCCTTAGTTGCTCTGCGCGCCGGAAATAAGGTGCATGTAATCGCCGAGGTCAAACGCGCCTCACCCTCAAAGGGGCTACTGGCGCTCAATTTTGATCCGGTGGGCCTGGCCAGAACCTATCAGGCCAGCGGTGCCTCGTTGATCTCGGTACTGACCGAACCGCACTTTTTTCAGGGCGCGCCCGCGTATTTGAGCGCGATCAAAGAGGCGGTCACGCTGCCCGTGCTGTGCAAGGATTTTATTTTCGACGAATACCAGGTCTACGAGGCTCGCGCGTGGGGAGCCGATCTGATCTTGCTGATCTGCGCGATGTTGGACGATGCTCCCTTGCGCCACCTGCTCGGTGTGGCCCACGGCCTGGGCATGCGCTGCCTGGTTGAAGTGCATGATGCGGAAGAGGCGAGGCGTGCTGTGGAGGCGGGCGCGATGATTATCGGCGTGAATAGTCGCGATCTGCGCACCTTCGAGATACATCCCAGCCTGATCCGCGAGCTACGCCCATTAATTCCCACAGACCGGGCGCTGGTGGCCGAGAGCGGCATTCACAGCGCCGACGATGCACGCAGACTGGCCCGCTATGGTATCGCGGCTATGCTGGTAGGAGAGTCGCTGGTGAAATCCAACGATATCCCCGGCCAGCTCGCCAGCTTGTTGCGCGGAGCCAATCGGGATATTCAGGTGAAGATCTGTGGCCTGAGCAGCGCGCAACACCTGCGCACAGCAGTTGAGGCGGGTGCAGACCTGTTCGGGCTGGTCTTTTACGAACCCAGCCACCGCTACGTCACACCCCGGCAGGCTCGCGAACTTGTCCACACGCTGGGGGAAGCGCGCGCGCAGGTTGAGGCGGTTGGTCTTTTCGTGAATAAAGAGGCCAGCTTTATCAACGAGGTTGCTGAGCAGGTTGGTCTGGATATTGTGCAGTTGCACGGCCACGAAACGCCCGAATTCTGCCAGCAGATCACGCGCCCGGTGCTCAAAGCCATCCCTATGCGCGCGGCCAGTGATCTCGGCAAACTGGCAGCCTATCGTGAAAGCACCTGGCGTCTGTTGCTCGATACGCCCACGCCGGGCTGGGGCGGCAGCGGCGAGGCACACGACTGGAATCTGACCCGGCAGGCAGCCCAGCAGCAACGCATCCTGCTAGCCGGCGGCCTGCAACCCGACAACGTGGCCGAAGCCATCGCGCAGGTGCAACCCTGGGGCGTCGATGTAAGCAGCGGGGTCGAAACCGACAAGGTGAAGGATGAAGCAAAGATGCGCGCATTTATTCAATATGCGCGATCTGTTAAACGAAGTCCAGCGCATCTGGCAGATCAGGCATAGATCCTCTGATAGTGGAAAAATGGCAGAAGGCGATCATTCCTGATTAAAGAAGATTCCTATTCTCTTAGCGTCAGCCGTCCATAGTACGGACGACCCCGGTGTCTGCCCTGGGGCCGGATGTGGGGATCTGCTTTGAGACGGAGAGCAACAGATGAGCAAGCTAGCAATTGAAAGTGGTACAATTCATGCAAATACAACAACATCAACCACAAACGACGTACCAGCACAGTGCCTATCCCGATCAGCGCGGACGTTTTGGGGAATTCGGCGGCAAATTTGTGCCGGAGAGCCTGATGGCGCCGCTGACCGAACTGGAACAGGCATATGACGAGGCGCGACTGGATCAGGCCTTTCAGGAGGAGTTGAACGATTTGCTGCGCACATATGTAGGGCGCCCAACCTCGCTCTACTATGTACCGCGCTTCTCACAGCTGGTCGCGCCCGGCGTGAAGGTCTACCTGAAGCGCGAAGACCTGGCGCACACGGGCGCGCACAAGATCAATAACGCGCTGGGTCAGGGACTGCTGGCCAGACGCATGGGCAAGCGGCGCATCATCGCTGAGACGGGCGCGGGCCAGCATGGGGTCGCTACAGCCACGGTCTGCGCGATGCTCGGTCTGGACTGCATCATTTACATGGGCGCCGAAGACATTCAGCGCCAATCGCTAAACGTCTTCCGTATGAAGCTCCTCGGCGCGGAAGTGCGCTCGGTGGAGAGTGGCAGCCGCACGCTGAAGGATGCGATTAACGAGGCCATTCGCGACTGGGTGACCAATGTGGAGACGACGTACTACCTGTTTGGCACGGCGGCTGGTCCGCACCCCTACCCGCGTATTGTGCGCGACCTGCAAGCGGTCATCGGGACAGAGGCACGGGCGCAGATTCTCCAGTTGGAGGGGCGTTTGCCCGATTACGCTGTAGCCTGTGTGGGCGGCGGGAGTAACGCCATCGGCCTCTTCCATCCCTTTGCCAACGATCCAGAAGTCCATCTGATCGGCGTTGAGGCGGCTGGCCTGGGCATCGAGAGTGGGAAGCACGCAGCAACGTTGAGCGTGGGTCATCCAGGCGTGCTGCACGGCGCCCTCAGCTACCTGCTGCAAAACGAGGATGGGCAGGTCATTGAGACGCACAGCATCTCCGCCGGTCTGGACTATCCCGGCGTCGGTCCCGAACACAGCTATCTCAAAGACAGTGGACGCGCCAGCTACGTCTCGGCTGACGATAATACGGCCCTGTACGGTCTACAGGCGCTCAGTCGCAGCGAGGGCATCATTCCCGCGCTCGAATCGTCCCACGCACTGGGCTACCTGCTGGAGATGGGCAAACAGGGCCAGTTGCCCACGGGCGCGCTGGTAGTGCTCAACCTGTCGGGTCGCGGCGACAAAGATATGATGACGGTGGCGAAGGCGCTAGGCGTCACGCTCTGAAGTCTTCTCAGAGATTTCTCCGTAGCCTTTGCATGCCGATCCTGAAAAGACACCAGGCTTGCCAGGCCAACGTGGGAAAACACCGGGTCATGTAAGAGATTTACGGCTATATGAAAGATAAAACGATGTCAACAACAGATCAACAGAGGCAAACATCCAATCACACGACCACGCATGCGTTGCGCATTCGCGAGGCGTTTGCCAGGGCACAGAATGAACAACGGGGCGCACTGATCCCCTATTTTATGTGCGGCTATCCTTCGGCGGAACAGAGCGCGGCATTGGTGCTGGCTGCGGTTGAGGCAGGGGCGGATATTATCGAGCTGGGCATGCCTTTCAGCGATCCCCTGGCCGATGGCGCGACGATCCAGCACGCGGGGCATATGGCGCTCGAACGCGGCATGACCATGCGCGGCTGCATGGAGGTCGCGCAGCAGGTCGCGTCCCGCAGCCGCGTGCCGTTGATCCTGATGGGTTACTATAACCCGCTCCTATCCTATGGCATCGCACGTTTCTGCCAGGATGCGGCGGCCAGCGGCGTTTGTGGGCTGATCGTCCCGGATCTACCACCGGAAGAGGCCGGGCCGCTTCAGCAGGCCGCCCTACAAACGGGCCTGGCACTGATCTTTCTCGTGCCTCCCACAACGCCGAACGAGCGCATTGCACAGATCGCGAAACAGGCCGCAAGCATTCCCGGCAGCTTTATCTACTGCGTCTCCCTCAGCGGCGTCACCGGAGCACGCGACGAGCTGCCCGAACACCTGCCAGCTTTCCTGCTCAGGGTTCGTGACTATACGAAAGAATATGGGCTGCCACTGGCGGTGGGCTTTGGGTTGTCCAAACCTGAACATATCGCGTCGGTGGTGCAACTCGCTGAGGGTGCGGTGGTCGCCAGTGTGCTGGTGAATCTGCTGGATGAGCACGAGGAGAGCGAGCAGGTGGAGGCGGTACGGGAGTATATTCGCGCATTGCGACAGGCAACGGCTAAATAGCCGCTTCTCACGGTTTACGCCAGAGGCTTCTCAGAGACACGTCTACAAATTGGCTTGCTCCAACTCTGGCCAGTTCGGGGCGTTGCCATAAACACAGAGATGCCGGAGAGGAGTCGCACGCGATCTCAATGTCGTTGCACGATTTCCCTCCGGCATCAGGAGAGGAGTTTATCGATATGCTACGGTTTGCAGGCCCATTCGCGCCAGCTATGGCCGTCACGCACAAAGATCTCGTGCGCGGCTTTGATGTTCACAACCGGGTTGTAGACGGACTGGCCGCGATAGGAGGTACCGGCAAAGGTGCCGGGGATGATCTGGAAGAGGCCAGCCGCGCCCAGAATGCCGTTATACGCGCGCGGGTTCATGCTCGACTCGCACATCGCGACATGCACGGCCCCGTTTCCGTAGGCGCCAAAGACCTTGTGGATCATGTCAGCGTATGAGCCATGCAACTGCTGAGGCGCGTGGACAACTGAATTACTCCGAGTGCTGCTGTCAGGAATCTGGAGCACAGTGCCGGGAAAAATAAGGTTGGGATTGGCGATGTGATTGGTGGTAGCCAGCGATGAGACGCTCACACCGTATCTACTGGCAATCGCGCTTAAGGTGTCGCCGCTTGCAACGGTATACGTATGCGCAGTGCTCGCGGCATGCACATGGCTGGTAGTTATCATATTCATGACAAGCATAACGGCTAGCAGCGTAAGTAATGCACCCAGGCCAGCTCTTGTGGCAATGCGTCGTCCCTGAAAGCGTTGGTTGTTCCAAATATGCTGATGTTTTCTCAATGGAGACCTTTCTTTGTGGCACTACTTGCAAACTCTGCAAGTGATTCAGCGTCCAAAGTCCTGTGCTGCGCGCAAAGCCACCTGGGGCCGCACGCGGTACTTTGGGGTCCGTATGGGAATGGCAGCATCATAACCTGATACATAGATAAACACAAACATACAGTTTGAAATAGCCTGAATTGGCTAGTGGTTGAGATAATATTTTGCGGAATTGCAGAAAGGAGAGAAATTTCCAGAGAATGTAAGCGGGCTTCTCAAGCTTGTTCAGGGTGGGGTCAGAAAAAGATCTGGGATGGGTCGGGAACAAACCGGTACTTCTCCGGGAAACAAGCAGAGTTTTCCTTGCCTCTTTTGCCAGCATCGCGTAAAATAAGGACCAGAGCCTTTGCATTCCTCTTACACCAGGTAGAAGAGGATGCTATTTCTAAGGGGGTAAGGGAACTTGATGTATTGTCGAGGTATTCGAGGGGCAACCACCGTTCAGCGCAATGAGCGCGAGGAGATTCTTGCCGCGACTACGGAACTTTTACAGTTGATAGTGCGCTACAACGAGCTGCGGATCGAGGATATTGCCAGCGGGATCTTTAGTCTGACCGAGGATCTGGATGCGGAATTTCCGGCTGTCGCGGCGCGCATACTGGGATGGAGCGAGGTACCGCTGATGTGTACCCGCGAGGTCCCCGTGCCGGGCAGTCTGGGCAAGTGTATCCGCGTGCTACTCCATGTGAACACCACGCGGAGCCTGGCTGAGATCCAGCATGTCTATATTCATGGGGCGGTCAATTTACGCCCAACATTCGCTGTTCAACTGTAGTCTTTCGGGGCAAGCATAACCAGCCATCATGACGATGATGTCACTGAAAAGCCAGCCGGTTGCCCTCCATTTTTTTCGCATTTCCGCTGCCATCTTGTCCGAAAAAACTGCTTGCGCGCAGTTTGCTTCTCGGGATAAGAGGGTGATACGCTAGCGATAGTATTCTGGTTATTTCACCAGCGGAAAAAGGTTTTTGCATAAAGGAGCTTTTCTTATGATTGTCGTGATGCAACAGCGTTGCAGCAATGAAGAGATTGAGCACATTCTGGTTTATCTGAAAGATCACGGCCTGAGCGGACATTTGTCACGCGGGGCCGAACTGACCGTCATCGGTGTGCTCGGCGCGGTGGGTCCCACCGGTACACGCACGACAGCAGGCGGCGTTAACCCGACAATTGGCGAGACCCTGGAAGGTCTGCCCGGCGTTGAACGCGTGCTGGAGGTTTCCAAGCCCTACAAGCTGGCCAGTCGCGAATTTCATCCCCAGAACACCGTGGTCGAAGTGCCATCCGCCTGCGTCTCTGGAGGCGTCGTCCATATCGGCGGTGACGAGATTGTGATGATGGCCGGTCCCTGCACCGTCGAGAGCGAGAAGCAGTTGATGACTACCGCGGAAGCTGTACGCAAGCAGGGCGCGGTGATCCTGCGCGGCGGCGCCTACAAGCCCTCAACCTCGCCCTATGGTTTCCGCGGCATGGGCGAAGATGGCCTCAAGCTGCTGGCCAAAGCTCGTGATGAGTTCGGCATGGCGATCATCACCGAAGTTATGACGCCCACCGATGTCGAGATGGTCGGTGAGTACGCCGATATCCTGCAAATCGGCACGCGCAATATGCAGAACTATATGCTGCTCGACGAGGCGGGCAAAAGCGAGAAGCCGGTCGTGCTCAAACGCGGCATGTCGGCAACCTTTGAGGAGTGGCTGCTGGCGGCTGAATATATTCTCTCGCAGGGCAACCCTAACGTCATTCTCTGCGAACGCGGCATTCGCACGTTTGAGAAGATGACGCGCAACACGATGGATATCAGCGCGATCCCACTCATCAAGCGTCTCTCGCACCTGCCGATTATCTCGGACCCCAGCCAGGGCACGGGAAGGCGCGACCTGGTGACGCCGCTCACCCTGGCCTCGATTGCTGCCGGGACCGACGCGCTACTGATCGAGGTTCATCCCAACCCCGACGAAGCGCTCAAGGACGGCGCGCAATCCCTGACCCTTGAGCAGTTTGTGCAACTGATGCCCAAAGCGCACGCCGTTGCCGAGGCCATTGGACGGACACTGGTCACCCGCTAATATAAGCGCACCTTGCAGGCAGGTTATTGGCGCGTGATACGCCAGCAATCTGCCTGCACGCTCCTCAACAATGTGGGATAAAAGTACATCCCAGGAACGTACCTGAGCTAAAATCTCCTCATAAAAGTACATCGCGGGAACGTACCTGAGTTAATATTTACTCTCCAATGGGCGCGAGCCTGAGAAAAGCAGGTGACGCGCTCTCGCGTACTTCTTACAGAAATACCACGCAGAAAAATTCCCCAAAAAACGTGTCAGGTTTTTGCGCGAAGGCGCGATAAGCTATATGTAGCAGATCTGTTTCTGATGAAGAGCATGCTATACTGTTGAGGAAGGCAAGGAAGGAACACGATGGGAGCGCAAAGCACACCTGAAATACTCTCACAGGCATCTCATGATGCTTTTGCTACACTACTGGCTGAGGAACGCGCGCGCCTGGTGCGCTTTTGTACCCGGCTGACTGGCAACCCTGGCGTGGCCGAGGATCTGGCTCAGGAGACACTGCTGGAGGCGTGGCGCAATCAGCAGAAGTTGAACGCGCAGGATCGCGTTCACCCGGAGAAGCGCGCAAAGTGGCTCGCGGCCATCGCGCGCAATGTCTGCCTGCGCTGGGGCCGTAGCTATGGTCGCGACCTCGCGCACCTGGCACACTACACTCTTTCAGCTACCGACGAGGCCGAGCCAGAACTGAACCTCGACGAGTTGCCCTCTGGCGAAATGGATCTGACGGTGGAATTGGAGCGCGACGAGTTGGCGCGATTGTTGGATCGTGCCCTGGCTCTGCTCCCACCCACGACGCGCGCAGTGCTGATCGAGCGCTACATCCACGAATCTCCACATCACGAGATCTCCGAACGTCTGGGGCTGAGCGAAGACGCGCTGGTACAGCGCCTCTACCGTGGCAAACTAGCCCTGCGCCGTGTCATCGAGAACGAACTGAACGCCGAGGCTGCCGCCTATGGCCTGGTCAACGCGCGCGAGCAAGGGGAGTTGCAGCTTGAGCAAGAGACGCGTATCTGGTGTCCGCTGTGCAGTAAATACAAACTCACCAAATATGACGATCCCGCCACCGCCTGCACCAATTTTGTTTGCCCAGGCTGCTGGCAAATCACTGGAGTTGGGCCGACACAGCTCTGGGAAGGCGTGCATAGCCCCAGGTCTATCCTCAATCGCCAACTGGCCCACCTGACCGACTACTATTGGGGAGCAGTTAACCGAGGAGAATCCAGGTGCCTGGTATGTGGCAGCCTGGCGACGGTGCGTGCTCTAACTCTCCAAGAAGTGCCAGCAATGTTCCGTGATAAGCTCGGAGATAGTAGCTGTGGCGGCGTGTATATACGTTGCAATACGTGTGGGTTTGAAGATGCGAATATATTGCCTCACATGACCATCGATGTACCGGAGTCCCAACAGTTCTGGCGCCAGCATCCCCGTATGTTCTGGTTGCCTGCCCGCGAGATTGACTATGCCGGTCAGCCAGCGGTGCTCAGTGGCTTCCAAAGCGCCGTCGATGCAGCCAGGCTCGAAATTGCTTACCATCCTGAGACGCTCAAAATTCTGGGTATCCACGAGACAATCTGCTAAATACGCAGGATTCTTTCCAGTTTTGTTGTGCTAACAGAACCTCACACAGGTTCTGGCGATACTTTATGGCTTTCAAGAAGAGGTAGTACGATGATTACAATGTTGCGTCAGCGCAATTTTGCACTACTCTGGCTGGGCAACCTGATCTCACAAACAGGTGATTGGCTGCTCCAGATTGGCCTACCAGTCTATGTCTACCTGGTCACTGGCTCAGCCCTAGCTACCAGTATTCTTTTCATCGTCGCTTTTGTGCCAAACATTGTCTTTGGTTCAGTCGCGGGTGTCTTTGTGGACCGCTGGGATCGCCGCCGCACGATGCTGATCGGCAACCTGCTGATGGCTTTTGGTCTGCTGCCTCTCCTGCTGATGTACGATAAAAGCTCGCTCTGGATACTGTATCCTGTGCTTTTCTTTGAATCAACTGTCGAGCAGTTTGTTGTACCAGCACAAAACGCACTTATTCCCCAATTGGTCAGCGAGGATGAACTAGTGACAGCGAACGCGCTGAATTCCGTTAGCTCTGACGCCTCGCGCCTGGCTGGTGCAGCACTGGGAGGTATCTTACTCGCCACACTCGGCCTGCACAGCACGATCCTGCTCGATTTTCTCTCGTTTCTCTTTGTGGCCGCGATGCTCTGGCTTATCAAGCTCCCGGCCAAAGCTCAAAACATGCAGAGTGAGACGGAACCCACCGAGACTCTGCCTCTTCAGCCAGCATCTTCTCTGCTGCATACCTGGACGCGGGCCTGGACGCGGCTTAGCGGTGAGTGGTTGGAGGGCGTCCGGTTGATCTTTCGCCAACCGCCGCTGATCGTTCTCTTTACCATCTGGATGGTGACGCGCCTGGGCGAGGGTATTTTTGGGGTGTTACTGGTGGTCTTTGTGAAACAGGTTCTGAATTCAGGGGCGGTTGTTTACAGCTCACTGCTCTCTGTCCAGGCTATAGGGAGTTTGCTGGGTGGTCTGCTTATCGCTCAGTTCGGGAAACGTCTTGCACCTGCTCGCCTGGTTGGGATTGGTTTTGGCCTCTTTGGTCTCATTGATCTGTTGATTATCGATTTGCCTCTGTTTATCCAGAATGTCTGGCTTGTAGGATTGCTCTTTATTCTCGTCGGTATTCCAGGCGTTGGCGCGGTGGTGGGTGTACAGACGCTTTTCCAAAATATCGTCGAAGACCGTTTGCGCGGGCGCATCTTCAGCGCGCTTTTCGCAGCTGGCTCCCTGATGTCGCTCATCGGCATTGTGGTGGCGGGTACACTCAGTGATCGCCTCGGTCCGGTGCCTCTGCTCAATATCCAGGGCGGCGGCTATGCCCTCTCTGGCGTGCTGGCGCTGCTGACTCTTGGCCGAATGCTGCTGAAACGGCAGGCGACCGTTGAGGAGAAGATTAGCGCGTGACCTTGCACGCCGCTTTTCCTCTCCTGCGCGGACCAGTGCGGGGAGACCACATCCGTGGACGTTGACAACCTCTGTACACAGGTGCGTTTCCTGCTGACCTCATGACCTTGCAAGAGAGGAAAAGAAAAGGTATTTTGAGAAGAAAATGAGAAGGAGATGTCTATTTCTGGTAGATTCACTCACACCTGCCTGGTTTATTTGGCTTTTGCTCTATGCTCTCTGTGGGCCGATTCTAGCTTGCATACTCTGCCTTATATCACCTGCCGGGCAAGATACGACGATGACACGGAGTCTTCATAGTTCGACACGACGGTTACGCCTGGTTGGTGTGTTTGTTGCCCTCGTGACGCTGGGCCTCATCCTGCTCACCGGTTTTGTCCTTGCTGCTGCAAGAGGAGGGACATAAAAGCGTATTACGAGTTTACCAGCGTATTTCTAGAAAAGCATATGTAAGCGTTACCATGTATCAATAAAAGCGCGTCGTTCACTGGCATTCATGAGCGAGGCGGGCAGGGCGCGCAAGCCCTGGCTGAGCCAGCGCCGCGTCTCCTTTGGGTCGATTACTGCATCAATTTCGAGGTAAGAGGCCATGTTGATGGCTTTGCCCTGCTGATAAGAGGCGCTGACCATCTCTTCAAACCTGGCCTGGCGCGCTTGCGGATCGCTGATGGCTGCCAGTTCCTGGCGATAGCCCAGGCGCACGGCACCTTCGAGGCCCATGCCGCCAAATTCGCCGCTGGGCCAGGAGACGATGAAGAAAGGCGCGTGGAAGCTGCCACCGGCCATCGCCTGCGCGCCCAATCCGTAGCCCTTGCGCAGAACGGCACAGAAGAAGGGTACGCGCAGACTGCCAGCGGTCACAAACATGCGCGAGACATGGCGCACGGTGGCGGTTTTCTCGGCGTCCGGCCCGACCATAAAACCGGGCGTGTCGCATAATGAGAGGATAGGCAGACCAAAGGCGTTGCACAATTGCATGAAACGCGCGGCTTTGTCGGCGGCCTGGGCATCGATGGCGCCCCCCAGGTGCATGGGGTTGTTGGCGATGACGCCAAAGGGTCGCCCCTCAATCCTGATAAAGGCGGTAATCATGCCCGGACCAAACTGGCGACGCAGCTCCAGCAGCGAATCGTCGTCGGCCAGCGTCTCGATGACTTTGCGGATATCGTACACACGCAAGCGGTTCTCCGGGATCAGTTGACGCAGCAGACGTTGGTCGGGGCACGTCCCTGGCATCGTTGACCCTTGCATGTACGCGAGATAACGTTTGGCTACGCGCACGGCCTCCGCTTCATCGGCCACCACAATATCGATCACACCGTTGGGTGCCTGCATGCTGACCGGACCGACCTCCTCCGGCGTAAACACGCCCAGGCCACCACCCTCGATCATGGCAGGGCCACCCATACCAATCGTAGCGTTCTCGGTAGCGATAATCACGTCACAGCAACCGAGCAGCGCGGCATTTCCAGCAAAGCAGCGCCCGGAGACGATACCGACCAGCGGTACCTGCCCGCTTAACCTGGCGAAGTCGATAAATGTCATGACATCCAGACCCGCCACGCCCGGCTTGTCCGTGTCGCCCGGTCGCCCGCCACCACCTTCCGCGAAGAGCACAAGCGGTAGCTTCCATTGTTGCGCGAGACGCAATATACGATCTGTCTTCTTATGATTCATCACTCCCTGCGTGCCCGCGAAGACCGTATAATCGTAACCGAGCACGATACAGCGCGCTTGCTCAGCGGCAAACAGGTCGCCATTGATGCTGCCGAGGCCAGCCACCAGACCATCAGCCGGGCTGCGCTGAATGAGGTCTTCCAGCGAGCGCCGCCGTCGCTGGGCAGCCAGGGCCAGCGCACCGTACTCGCTAAAACTATCGGGGTCGCAGAGGTCGGCGATATTCTCGCGGATGGTACGCTGCCCACTCTTGCGGCGCCGTTCCACAGCCTGCGGGCGATCCTCGTCCAGTCCGGCGGCGTGGCGCGCGACTACTTCTTGCAGGTCGGGGCGCAACTTGTCCAGATCCACCATCTCTACTTGCTCAACATCGTGTTCGGCGGCATCAGTTGGCTCAATATAGAACAGCGCCTGCCCTGGCGTGACGGTCTCGCCAATGGACGTGAGCAATTGATGAACGACGCCGTGCGAGGTCGCCTCGACGATAAACTCCATCTTCATCGCTTCCAGTACCGCGACCTGCTGACCGGGATGCAAACGCTGGCCCGCGTCCACCTCGATAGCCACGACTGTTCCCCGGTGAGGAGCTGTGAGCGCGAACATCCCCTCTGGTACAGCTGGTGCTCCCTCGCTTGCTCCAGGGCTAGACGGCTCCTCTCTCTGGCCGAAATACAGGCGCTGATGCGCATTCAGGTCTGGAGAGAGCAGTTCAGACAGGTGCTCATCGACAAAACGTGTGTTAATGCGATGTGCGCGGACATCGTCATGACGCAGGAGATTCTGCAAGAAGGGGAGATTGGTCTGGATACCTTCGATTCTGCACTCACACAGCGCCCGGTAGGCCCGCGCCAGCACCTCGCTGTAGTCGCCAGAGGGTACGCGCGCGATGACTTTGGCCAGCAACGAATCGAAGCGCGTGCTCGGTGTGTAGCCAGTGTACGCGCAGGTGTCCACGCGGATGCCCGGCCCGCTGGGCGGCTCAAAGGCTGTCAGAGTACCGCCTGTTGGGTGCGCGCCCCCCTCGCTATCCAGCGTCTCCATATTGATGCGCACCTGGAGCGCGTAGCCCGTTGGTTCTGCCAACATATCCGGCGCGAGACCTGTTTCAGCCAGCGCACGACCCTCAGCCAGGCGAAACTGCGTCTTCACCAGATCGACGCCCGTCAGTTCCTCGGTGACGGTGTGCTCTACCTGAAGACGTGGATTGGCCTCCATAAAATAGAACGGCGAGTCCGGGGTGAGCTGCTCACCATCCACCAGAAACTCAAAGGTTCCCAGATTCTGGTAATGCACCGCCCGCGCCAGGCGTACCGCCGCTGTGGTCAAACGTTCGCGCAGTTCTTCTGGCAAAGCGGGACTGGGAGCCACCTCGACCAACTTCTGGTGACGCCGTTGCAGGGTACACTCGCGTTCCCAGAGATGCGTCACGTTGCCCTGAGCATCGCCCACGACCTGCACCTCGATATGGCGAGCCTGACGCAATAGTTGTTCCACATAGACGTCCGCCTGCCCAAAGGCCGCTCGCGCCTCAGATTGACAGCGCGCATACGCTTCGTCCAGCTCGTCAGGCCGGGACACCACGCGCATGCCGCGTCCGCCGCCGCCTGCCAGCGCCTTGATAAGCATCGCACGATCAGGCGCTAATTTCGCCAAAAACGCCCGGGCCTCCTCCAGACT
>CAXUEY010000020.1:43048-53284 GCA_964250225.1 uncultured Ktedonobacteraceae bacterium
CGGGCAGCACCGGGATATCCTCCTGCTCAGCCAGTAAGCGCGCTCGCGCTTTATCGCCGAAGATCTCCAGACTCTCAGCCTGGGGTCCAATAAAGATCAGCCCGGCCTGGGTGCAGCGACGTGCAAAATGGGCCTGCTCGCTCAAGAAGCCGTAGCCAGGATGTACGGCGGTACAGTGCGTGGCGCGCGCGATGGCCAGTAGCTGCTCGACATCCAGGTAAGCCGCCGCACCCTGCCCGCGCAAGGGATGCGCCTCATCCGCTTTACGCACATGCAGAGATTGCGCGTCATCCTCGGAAAACACGGCCACAGTGCGAATATCCAGTTCAGCGGCGGCGCGCGCGAAGCGCGCGGCCACATCGCCGCGAATTGGAATCAATACGCTCGAAATACGCATAAGTCTCTTTCTGCCTGCATCTGCTCTCAGTCAAATAGATTGTAGAGATATTATATCTGCCAGCACAACTCTAATGCAAAGAGTTGCGTATTGCAACGGGCGTCGCGTTTTTGCAAAGTGTGCAGGTGTGGTTTAAGAATCGGCAGTAGTGGTAGAATAAGAAAAAAGCGAATGAAATCCAGGCGCTCACACCCACCAAAGCCCCTGAATTTCACGCACACGCTACTATTTTACGGCTATAAGAAATGGAGAGACAACATGGCATCGACCCTTGATCTGACCAACAAACGCCACGCGCATATCGATCAGCGCCTGCGCGAGAATATTATCGTCTGGCTGAACAGCGTGCGACCCGATGGACGGCCACACGCGGTCGCGGTCTGGTTTCTCTGGGATGGCGAGACGTTCCTGATCTTTAGCCAGCCCAATACGCAGAAGCTGCGCAATCTGTGCCACAATTCCCACGTGGTGCTCGCCCTCGATGATACACACACAGGCGCCGACCCCATCACCATCGAGGGTGAGGCAACACTGCTTGCACCAGGCGAGGTCGATACGACACTAGCAGCGTATGTCGCGAAGTATGATGACCACATCAAGCGCATTGGCTACACGCCTGAGCAGATGGCAGCGGCGTATAGCGAAGGGATACGCATTGTACCAACTCGCTTCTCCTGAAAAGATGCACAAATATAGCTTCGCCCTTTTGCTCCCCATCCTAACGAGGCTCTCACCTGGGTCATCAATTTTTGAGAAACCCTGTGTTAAGGCATGGTTCAGAGTAAGGTGAAGATCTGCAAAGCAAGAGTCTTCCATAAAGTCGCTAAAATAAGGGAGGGATAAGCAGACATCTGCCGCTTATCCCTCCCTTTACCTATCTGTGCAAACAACGTCAGAACTGCGATTTGGCTGCGGCTGTGCCGGTGAAATCATCCGCAATGATCTTGATGCCTGCTGCCTGGGTGGGATCAACTGCGTAAACGACCGAGTCGCGCGTGGGGACACGATCATTGGGCGATGAGCCATAGCTGGCGTTCGGGTAGAGACCGCCAAGATCAACGTTTTTCAATGATTGAAAGGCGCTGAACAGGCCGTCGCGGGTGACATCGTTGTTGTCCAGGGCTTTTTTCAGAATGGCGTAGGTCACTTCTGATTCGGCGTAGCCAAATTCAAAGTAGCCATCCGGCTTCTGACTGGGAGCGTATTTCTGGACATCCTTGATGAGTTGTGCCATACCGGGCTTGCTGGTATCGCCCCAGGCGGCGCCCTGTGCGACCAGCCAGGTCTTCGACATCAAGGGGACAAGGGCAGGTACGGCTAGCAGACCCAGCGCGAAAGCTGGGCTTTGCAGAATCCACTGCGGATTGTACCCTAACTTGGCAGCGGTGACGAGAATACCGGCTGTGGCAGATGGCAGCGTGGTCAGGAAGACGTACTTCGCGCCAGACGCCTTCAACTGCGAAACCTGCGCGGTAAAGTCGGTGTCGGTGACGCCGTAGGCAGCCTGGCCGACATCGTTCAAATGATACGCCGAAATCGATTCTTTATACCCGGTTAACCCATCCTGGCCGTATTCATCGTTCTGATAGATAATACCGGTGGCAGGGTTCTTCATCCCGAGCTTGTTGACGACATAATCAAAAGCGTTCTCGACCTGCAAGCGATACGGTGTGCCGACCAGAACGACGTACTTCTCGCGCGCCAGGGCCGAGGAGAGGGTCGCGCCCGAAACCAGCATATGATCGGAGGCGGCCAGATCTTTGATTGCAAAAGTCGTGGGGGTGCCCAGGCTGTCCGCGACCATCAACACCTGATTGTGGATCTGGTTGTAGAGCTGGACGGCGATCTGCGGGTTGTACTGTGTATCTTCCTCCATGAATTTCACTTTAAAGCCATCAATACCGCCGCTGTCGTTGATATGCTTGAAGAATGTTTCCACACCAAGCGCCAGCGGTTTTCCCACGGGGTCCGCCACCGGACCGGAGTAAGGCGAGAGAATGCCCAGCGTGATGGTTTTATGGGCCACATCAACGCCTGGACCCGCTTTGATGCTGCCAGAACCGCCCCCCTGCGCATTGCTGGCACACCCGGTGAGAATGAACAGAAATGCGCAGGCAACAGAGAGAAGGCACGAAAGCGTCTTCTTGTTTGTGAACATGTGTCATACCCCTTTTTGGTTACTAACGGTATACAAAAATGATAAACGCGCACAATGATAGATTCAGCGCTGCAGGGTCCGTCCGTGCTGCCAGCTAGGTGCGCTCACTGCTGGCAGTTGGCAGGTCGGTAATTTCAGCCGGTTCATCTCCTTCCTCGCCAGATGTATGGAATCTGCCGGCAAGCGCCTGGCCCCGGCGTGCCAGCCCGATCAGTCCTCCCGGCTCAAAGAGCAGGAAGGCGACAATCAACAGGCCATAGAGTAGTGCGTTCAGGTCACCGCTGTTCAAACCGCCAGTTGTGGCGCTAGGAGGGAAAAACATGAAGTGGTCAATCACCAGGGGCAGCCCAAAGACAAAGGCTGCGCCTAAGATCGAACCCCATACGCTGGCGATCCCACCGACGATAATAGCCGCGACAAACTGAATGGAGAGTGTCAGGCTCCAGTAATCGGGGATGACGTAGCGACTGAATGAGGCGTACAGCGCCCCGGCAATCCCTGCCAGGAAAGCTGAGAGCATAAAAGCGCCCATCTTTGCTTCAAACAGGTTGACCCCCATAATGGCTGCGCCTGTCTCATTATCGCGCACTGCCCGAAAAGCCCTGCCAGACCGAGAGCGCATGACGTTCCCCACGAAAAGGGCCGAGAGCACCAGGACAATCACGATCAAGAGGAAATATTGCTGTCCAGAGGTAAGAGCCAGGCCAAAGAACGAATTTTGCTGGTCGATGGTGGCGCTGCCAAGTGCTGGGATAGGAAAGGTCCGCCCTTGCGGGCCACCGGTAATGCCACGGATATTCTTGAAGATATACTGACCGATAAAGATCAGGGCCAGCGTGACGATACCCAGGTAAAAGCCTTTGAGACGCAAGGCCGTTGGGCCGATCAGCGCGCCCACCAGAGCCGTCACAATACCCGCCGCCGGCAACCAGATCCAGAAAGGGAGCTGATAGCCCATCGGTTCAAGTGAGGATGTCGGCGTAATCCCACCGAGCAGGCCCGCTGTATACGCGCCAATGGCCATAAAGAAAGCAATACCCAGCGAAACCTGGCCAGTATAGCCGGACAGAACATTCAAACTGAGTGAGGCAATAGCCGCGATCAGCACGTAATTGACGATAGTGAACCAGTCTTCGTTGGCAAGCGAGAAAAAGAGGATGGTACCGGCCACGACGATGCCAGCGACGATCCAATACGGCATATTTTTGGGCAGGCGGCTCGCAAGAGCGCGGCTGGAGGCGGCTCTGCTGGGAGGTGCGGCAATGCTCATATGCGCTCCACCTTTCGTGTGCCAAAGAAGCCATAGGGGCGAATGATCAGCACGAGGATCATAATGAGGTAGGGCATGATTTCATGGATGCCCGCGCCCAATACGCTGGCGACGCGACTCTCGTAGCCGCCCGTCACGACCTCGGCCAGCCCGATGATGATGCCGCCAAGTATCGCGCCACTGACCGAATCGATACCACCCAGGATGATGGCTGGAAAAGCCAGGAGCGCGATGGCACCCAGGTTGGGGTCGATAGCCACCGAACTGATCGCCAGGAAGACGCCGCCGAGAGTTGCCACAGCAGCGGCAATAGCCCAGGCCAGCGCGTAGACCGTGCGAATGTTGATCCCGATGGCCAGCGCTGCCTCCTGGTCCAGCGCGGTTGCACGCATGGCCAGCCCGTAGCGGGTGTAACGGAAAAACACAAACAGCCCCAGGCACAGGACAAGGGTCACGCCCACGGTCCATAGATCGCTGGCCCCCAGATGGACACCACCGATATTCAGCCCGCTAGTAATAGTAAAAGGCGAGGCGGCAGGGATGTTTATGGAACCAAAGCGCATAATCACGCCAGTTCGCAGCACGATATCCAGGCCAATAGTGACCATGAGGATGGAGAAGACCGGGCGGCCAATCATATGGCGCAAGATCACACGCTCAAAAAGCAGGCCGATCACCACGGTCACAATAATGCCCAGTAGCACGGCCAGCACAAACGGTAAGTGCCATTCAAAGACACCCGCCGAGACAATATACGCGCCAACCAGGAGCAGCTCGCCCTGGGCAAAGTTGATGACCTCGCTGGCCTTGAAGATAATGGAAAAGCCCAGGCCGATCAGCGCGTAAATACAGCCCAATGCAATCCCGGCAAAGGCCAGTTGCAAAAAATATGCCATTGTTCACTCCTTTGGATGGCAACCTGCCACACAACACCTTCATAAAGAGCCTCACGGGCGCTTTCAGAAAACGTCAGGTCCAGACGCTTGCTACCTCTCTTCGCTGGCAATGGTGAGCGTGTCGGCGACTTCGTGGCTAAATTCTTCTCCCAGATAGGCCTTGATGACATCGGGATTGGCCTGAACTTCAGCCGGCGTCCCCTGCGCGATCATACGCCCAAAATCGAGAACCATCACGCGGTCCGCGATGCCCATGACGAGCGCCATGTCATGCTCGACGAGGATCTGGGTCACACCAAGCTGCTCTTTGATATCCAGAATCACAAAGGCAATCTCCTCTGTTTCACCCAGACTCATGCCCGCAACTGGCTCATCCAGCAGCAGCAGCTTTGGTTCCAGGGCCAGGGCGCGCGCGATATCCGCGCGTTTTTGCAAGCCATACGGTAAGCTGCCTAGTGGATGATCTTTCCAGTGTTGGAGGTCCAGCATTTCAAGCAAATGCTGGCAATACGCGCGATGCGTCCGTTCTTCCTGCCGTGTGAAGCCCAGGTAGAGACCGCCGAGCAGGATGCCGCTACGCAAACGCGTATGGCGACCTAAGAGCAGATAATCCAGCACGCTCATAGTGGGAAACTGGCCGAGGTTCTGGAAGGTGCGCGCGATGCCCAGACGCGCAACCTGGTGCGTTCTCGCCCGCAAGAGGTTGTGCCCATCGAACATGACGCTGCCCGCAACGGGCTGGTAGACGCGCGATAAGACGTTGAAGAGCGAGGTCTTACCCGCGCCGTTGGGGCCGATGACAGCAAAAAGGGTGCCGGGCTCGACCTGAAATGAAATATCCGTCAGCGCTTTCACACCGGCAAACTGGACGGAGATACCCTCGACAAACAGCAGGGGTGCAGCCGCGGGACTCTGGCTCTGTTCTTGCTCCAAGACATCGCTACTTTCGCTCATTACACCCACCTCCTTTCGGGTCGCCGTTGACGCAGCGTGCGAACATTAACGCGGTCCTCGCCTTCATGCAGGCCGAGATAGAATTTGCGCACGCTCTCGTCCTCCAGCAGCACATTAGCGGGTTGCGCCAGAGCCACGCGGCCAGTCTCCAGCACATAGCCCATGTTGGCGACGGAGAGAGCCATCTGCGCGTTCTGCTCCACCAGCAAGACAGCCGTGCCGCCGGCGTTGATCTCGGCGATAATGGCGCGGATCTGCTGCACCATAAATGGGGCCAGGCCCAGTGAAGGCTCATCCAGCAGGAGCAGTTTGGGGTTCGTCATCAGGCCCCGGCCAATCGCCAGCATTTGCTGCTCGCCGCCTGAGAGATAACCGGCGCGGCTGGTGCGACGTTCGTAGAGCACGGGGAACAGTTCCATCACCCGTTTATAGGCCCGACCTGAGGCTGTCGAGTTACGCGAGGCGATGGCGCCGGACCGCAAATTCTCTTCCACCGTCAGGTCGGCGAAGAGGCGGCGGCCCTCCAATACCTGGGAGATGCCACGCCGCACAATCTGGGTCGTGTTCAGGCGGTCAATGCGCTCGCCATCAAAGGTGATCGTGCCGCTTACAAGGCTGGCATTGTGGAAGGCAAGCAATCCCGAAATCGCGCGCATGATCGTGGTTTTGCCGGCTCCATTCGCGCCCAGCAGCGCCACCACAGACTTATCCGGGACATCCAACGAGACCTCCTGCACGGCAGGGACAATGTTGTGGTAGGTAACCGAAATATCCTGGAGATGCAACATCTTCGTACCTCTCAAGGCAAATTTGGTATAAGAAACGTCGGGAAAGGGCAGCGCGGATGCAGTGGTATATACCACCAACCAGAGATACAACTAATATGAACAACAATCAGCGTAGTTAACTTACTATATACTACACCCATCCATTCCGCAAGGGCAAGTCTTCAGACTATGCATAACAAATCAAAAGCATAACTATAAGTGAGGGATTATAGCTCAGAAACGCAGGGCGACCGCCTGTTTCCAAAACTTGAACTGGCGGACAGATGATGAAAGCTAAACAGTACGCAGGGCAAGGGCATTCCTTCACAACCATGATAATTGTGAGCTTGCCGCTGCGAACGACGTATATAGTGGCGAGGAGAAAGCACGCGCATAGTCGAGTCAGGGAGGCCAACGTGACGATCAGGCAGACGCTTTTGCCAGCAGGACACAACATGGATGAGCAGGCAGACCTCGACAGCGATCTGGAGCGCCTGGAACTGCTCTTACCGGAAGCTGCCTATCTGCTCACGCGCAATCCCCAGGAGTACGCGCTGGCCTACGCCGGACGTTATTGGGGCGATGTGCTCTCGCTGGAGCAGGCCTGGAAGTTTCTCGTAGCCGCGCAGGTGCGCGCCTGGCAACGCGAAGAAGACGAGGTTGTGGTACGTCTGACAGGCGCGCTGGCCTATCCCGCGGGTCGGTGTGCCAATCCTGTGGAGGCTGAGCAGGTGTTGCAACGGGGTATCGAGGCCAGCCGACGCTGCGCGGATACGCCGCATCTCGCCTCCTTTTTGAATCGTCTGGGTGGTTTGCTACTCGCACAGGGACAGTATGAGCGAGGTCAGCAGCTCTGGTATGCCGGTCTCCAGCTCGCTGAGGCCGCCCACGCATTGCCGATGCTCTGGGAGCCATTGGCCAGCTTTGTCCACAGCGCCGATATTCTGGGGGATTATAGCGCCGCGCGCCAACTGCTCGAACTCGTGCGGGACACAGAGCGAGGCGAGCATACCGAGAACCTGGCAACGGCGCTCTTTATCCGAGGATTTTTCGCGCGCGTCAACAAGAAGCTGGACGAAGCCGGTGACGACTTCAGCGCGTGCCTGCGCCTTGTGCTGGCCCCAACTCCCAACAAAGCGCCTCTATCGCCGTCGCAGCAGCTTTTCAGCATGATCGTTCAGGCTGAACTGGCGCGTGTGCAGGGGCAGTACGCGCGTTCACAGAGCTGCACCGAAACAGCCCTGGCCCTCGCGCAAGTCTACGGCGACCACTATACGCTGGGCACACTGCTGATCGATCAGATCATCTTTGCCTATCGTCAGGGCCAGCTTGATGATACATACAGGGCAGTCCTGCGCCTGCGTGAACTGGCCTCCCGCGTGGAGACGCCCCATTTCCAGGAGCGTAGCCACGTCTTTGAAGAACATTTGCGCGCGCACGACATACCAGCGCCAGTCGCCCACCCGCCACCCGCTGTCCTGCCCGCGCCGACAGGTTTGCACGAACCTTTGAGCGCGCGCGAGGCGGAAGTACTCCAACTGGTCGCCGCGGGCCTGCCCACGCGTGAGATTGCCGACCAGCTGGTGATTACCCCTGGCACGGTAAAAAAACACCTGGAACATATTTACGGCAAGCTCGATACACACAATCGCACCTCCGCCATCGCCAGAGCACGCGCCTTACACATGATTCCCTGAGGCTGCCAGGACTTTTGTGATATACTGAGCAAGATTGTGTACCTCTGTTTTTCTCACACGACACGTCATGGAGGGATTCCTTGCGAGCAGATCGACTTCTCTCTCTTCTCTTGCTTTTGCAGAGCAGGGGGCGCATGACCGCGCAAGCACTGGCAGAGCAACTGGAGGTTTCCGAGCGCACCATTTACCGCGATATCGAGGCCCTCAGCTTTGCAGGCATCCCGCTCTACACCGAACGCGGACCGGGCGGTGGCTGTGAATTGCTTGACGGCTATCAGACCAGACTGACCGGGCTTACTGCGCCAGAAGTACGCGCGCTTTTCCTGCTAAGCATCTCCACCCCCCTGGCCGACCTCGGACTGGACCAGGCACTCGAAGATGCACTCCTCAAGCTCTCCGCAGCGCTTCCTGCAGCTTCACGCGAGAATGCCACGCAGGTACGCCAACGCATTCATATGGATACGACGCGGCCAACTCATGCCAGGCCAATGATCTCCCACCTGGAGCGTATTCAGGAGGCGATCTGGCACGATTACACCCTGTGCCTGACCTCTCAGAGTGGTCACAGATGCTTCATCGATCCGTATGGCCTTGTCTCGCAACGAGGGGCCTGGTATCTGGTCGGGGCAAGTGTAGGAGCGATGCAAGTGGTGCGTGTGACACATATCCAGGCCGTCGAGTTGACTGAGCAGCACTTCACACGCCCCGCAGGATTCGACCTCGCTGCCTATTGGGCTGAGCGTGACTCTCTAACTTACCACTTTCCAGCAGGCGCCAGAGACAGTCGGACAGTAAAAAAAGCCAAATTGAAAACCGATTTGTCGGCTGCGCCAGGAGGCGTCCACACAGCTCGCGCCCGCTATAAAAAAAAGCCATTTTATGTGCAACGCACATGGGCTTGCTTCGTTTTACATGGCTCGGCCAGGAAAGCCCCGCGTCTTTAGACCGGGGATGAACTGGCCTACCTTATTTGGGGCTTGGGTGGGGTGAAACTGTTGACAAGCTACGTATCTTTATCGTATACTATCTACATGGAACACGATTATATCCATGAATCACACACGGTTCATTTGTTTATCTATCACATTATTTGATGTCCCAAACGACGCCGAAAAGTACTCATTGATCCTGTTCATGACCGTTTGAAGCAGCTTATTCAAGAAGTGGTCGATGAGAATGGATGGCAGATCATTGAGTTGACAATCCAGCCAGATCATGTTCATCTCTTCCTGAGAAGTAATCCATATAGTCTTCCGACGGATATTGCGCGGCTTATCAAGGGACGTTCATCTCATCATTTGAGAAAGGAATACCCACATCTCATGAAAATGCCGTCCCTGTGGACTCGATCCACCTTCTATAGCACCGCAGGGAACGTGAGTAGCGAAATCATTCAGCACTCTATTCAGAAGCAATCAACGGAGTAAGCGCGTATGTTGCTCTACGAGTACAAAGTCGCTGGCACGCAAAAGCAATACGCAGCCATTGATGAGGCGATCAAGATCACTCAATTCATCAGGAATACATGCCTGAGACGATGGATGGACACACGTGGTGTCTCTGCGAATGACTTACAGTGCTATTGCGCCGTTCTCGCGAAAGAGTACTCGTTTGCGCGCTCCCTCAACTCTCAGGCCCGTCAAGTGGCGGCTGATCGGGCATGGTCTGCTATCCAACGCTTCTATGACAACTGCCGCGAACACCAGCCAGGAAAGAAGGGCTATCCGCAGTTTCAACACGATAATCGAAGTGTTGAATACAAAAACACCGGATGGAAAATCGATCCTGACGGCAAGCACCTCACCTTCACCGATGGTTGTGGCATCGGGCGGGTGCGTTTGGTGGGCAACAAAAAACAGAAGGTTGCTGAGTTCCCCGTCACACAGATCAAACGCGTGCGCATCGTCAAGCGCGCCGATGGCTATTATTGCCAGTTTTCTGTGCAGGCAGAGCGCAAAGTGGAACACGTCGCCACGGGAGCGCAGGTGGGTATTGATGTGGGTCTCAAAGAGTTCTACATGGACTCCAACGGTAACACCGTCGCCAATCCGCGTTTCTTGCGCAAGGCCGAGAAGAAGCTGAAACGCCTGCATCGTC
>CAXUEY010000021.1:0-52332 GCA_964250225.1 uncultured Ktedonobacteraceae bacterium
GTGGAAGCGAGTGCCAACGGGCGCTCGCTTCCACCTCTCACCTCGTTAGAACCTCGTTCCGTCTGGCTTGGGCGACGAGAATACTGCATCAGCGAGTCGTGATCCTACTGCGCAACCTCACGACTTGCTGTCCCCTTTGCAAAATACGCTCTTACATAGCGTTCGCAGCGAGCGATGCTACCAGCGCAAGCTCGCCAGTGCGAAAAGACCAAAGATGGCAATGATCGCTCCAGAACCTCTATTGAGCCAGTGCAACCATCCTTGGGGGAATTTCTGGTGGAGCAGGCCGATGATGCCCGTTAAAATCACCCACCAGCAGACAGAGCCAAGAAACACGCCGAGGATAACCAACATGGCCGTGGTATAATTTCCTCCCGTATTCCCTATACCAAGCCCCATGAAGATGGCAATAAATGAGAGAATGGTTGTCGGATTCGTCAGTGTCAAAGCCAATGTCGAGAGATATGCCCCCAGGAGATTTTCTCCCTGGGCAGTAGCTACCCGTTCTGCCGGCTTCGTGAGAAGCGTTTTGATGCCCAGGTAAAGAAGGAAGAGCCCACCAAACAGGCGAATCCATGTCTGTTGGTGAACCAGAAAGGTTGTGATCGTCGTGAGTCCGAAACCCGCGATACTTCCGTAGATACCGTCAGCAGTTGCGATGCCTATCCCTGATAGAAGGCCATATCGATAGCCCTTTTGAAGGGTGCGCTGCACGCATAACAGAAACATGGGGCCAACTGTTGCGGCAATCGAAAGACCGATCAACAAACCCCGTAAAAAGAAACTGACATTCATATTTACCTCCTCGCTCATCACACAAACAAAAAAATGTCGCCAGACCTTTGAAATGAGGTCTGGCGACATTTTCGCGTCTGCTTTGTATTTAACAGATCCAAGACATACAGAGCAAATCAGACCGTTTCGACTGGTTTTGCTGCTGTTGATTTAGATTAAGCACGCACGTGTAATATGGGATCACGTTTCGATACCTCTGAAATGTCTTGAGCAAATTGGCTCATTAGAAAGAAATACGCTCAACAAGATGTGCTGAATATAGCAGAAAAGCGTTCTGAACGCAAGCAAAAACAAAACTCCAAATTCATGAGATGCCTCTTCCTGGCATTTCTGTGGACGTTTTTTTCACCCATATGTAAACTGCGCCTGCAAACTGGCGACGAGCAGGCGCGATAACATTGTGCATTGCATATATAACCAGAGCAATAGAAACGCCCTAAAGCAGCTTCAAAAGTTTCCATTGCTCTGGTAAGCACTCAAATTGTAGAATGGGAAAGCCCTGAGAACCTATACAGGGTCGTTCCTGCCCGCTTTCGATGCTATAATCTCGAAAGAGTCACATGAAAAGAGAGGAGCAGCATTATGTCAAACACAGGACATGTCCAGACGGGGTTTGCAGAGGTAAATGGCACAACATTGTATTATGAGGTTGCGGGTGTGGGGCATCCATTTGTGTTAGCACATGGACATCTGCTGGATAGAAGGTCGTGGGACGATCAATTCGCCGTCTTCGCGCAACACTACCGGGTCGTGCGCTACGATCAGCGCGGCTTTGGCGATTCAGGGCTGATTGCGAAGGGAGACTCGTATTCTGATCGCCAGGATCTCTACGCCTTGATGCAATTTCTGAGCATTGAAAGCGCCTATTTGATGGGGGTTTCTGGCGGAGGCTCGCTGGCCATCGATTTTACACTTGAGCATCCTGAGATGGTCGACGCGCTGATCCCGGTCACAGCAGGTGTCAGCGGCTGGAGACCATCAGCAGAAATAATGCAAGCGCATCCAGATGTGGCGCGCATGTATACGGACCTGCAAGATGCATTTGATAAGCACGAGGTGGCGCGAGCGGTTGAGATCTCGCTCGCACTATGGACGGATGGGCCGGGCCGACTTCCAGGGCAGGCAGATCCCGACGTGCGCGAGCGCGTCCGCGAGATGTCGACGCGCAACTGGGAGCGCCCGGATGATGAAGTGCAGGCTGAGACGCCGCCGCTGCCCTTAGAGCCGCCAGCCATCGGACGTCTGGCGCAAATTGGCGTGCCGACACTCGTCATTCTCGGCGAGTTGGACGGGCCAAATCCGCTGGAGCAACTGACAGCAGAGATCCCAGGAGCCAGAAAGGTCGTCATGGTTGAGACAGCGCACCATCCGTTTATGGAGAAGCCAGCCGAGTTCAATCAGATTGTGCTGGACTTTCTGGCATCGCTCAAATCGTAGCGAACGAGTAGAATCGATGTGCCTTCTCACATCCCACCCCCTAAAGCGGGGGCTAATGTATCGATACCAATGTGTGTCTAGAGGACGTCGTGGCAACCCTGCTCCAACTGGTGCGGTCACAGAAATGATGCTCAGCTTCCCGATTTTCTGAGAATCGCCGACAGAAAACACAGTGACCATAAAGCACAGCATTCCATAATAGATCTCGGTGCTGGAGAAGCCCACAGCCCTCGCGTGGTAAGTGCGAGGGCTGCAACGCATATGCCGCGTCAGGCACGCTACTCCTGTTATTGCGCGGTTCTCCCACCATCAACGGGAATAACCTGACCAGTGATATAGCTCGCGCCATCAGAGGCCAGGAAAAGCGCGGTTGGAGCCAGCTCGCCAGGCTTGCCGATCCGAGCCAGCGGAGTGGTATTGGCGACAATTGGCTCAGCATGTTCAAGAATACCCTCGGTCATTCTCGTGCGAAACATGCCGGGCGCAATACAGTTGAGGCGAATATTGTGTTGTGCCCACTCTACCGCAAATGCACGCGTAAGGTTGATTACGGCTGCTTTACTGGCGTTATATCCCACAGTACTGAGTTGGCCCCCACTCAAACCCGCAATCGAAGCAATATTGATGATAGAGCCTTTCTTTTTCTGGATCATATGTCGCCCAACCATCTGAGACATGAGAAAGGTGCCGGTGATGTTGGCATCGATGACTTGCTGCCAGCGCTCAAGCGGCATACTCTCGGCGGGCGCGCCCCAGGTCAGACCGGCATTGTTCACCAACACATCGATTTTGCCATAGATGGCGATGGCCTGTTGCACCAGTTGCTCCACCGAAGCGGGATTGGCCACATCGCAAGTGAGAGCCAGCACAGAAATACCCTGACCCTGTAACTGTTGCTCGGCCTCTTTTAACCATTGTTCTCGGCGCGCGGTAATTACCACGGATGCGCCCGCGCGTCCAAAGCCCTCGGCAATCTCCAGGCCCAGGCCGCGTGAACCGCCGGTGACAAGTACAACCTCATCGGTGAAATCGAAAGAAACGTTACCCATGCAGAACCTCCCTGTGCGAAAAAAATACGACGAGGAGCAAATTGTGTTGCTCTTCGTCGTATTGTATCACCAGATCCGAACTGCTCGTGTTCAGTTGCCATCTGTAGAGGCACGCTAAATTCTGGTCGGCTCCTCCTCGGCCTCGCGGTCATTCTCATCATCATCATCTTTTTCGGCTTCGATCTCACCGACTTTGAAGGATGCGATGTTACTGCGAATCTGTACATCCAGGGCCTGGGCGACGTCGCTGTTCTGGCGCAGGTAGTCTTTGGCGTTCTCACGACCCTGGCCCAGACGAATGTCGCCCACGTTGAACCACGCGCCGCTCTTCTTGACCAGGCCCATCTCCAGACCCAGGTCGATCAGGCCGCCTTCGCGCGAAATACCCTCGCTATACATGATATCGAACTCCGCCACACGGAACGGGGGCGCAACCTTGTTCTTCACCACACGCACACGCGTGCGGCTGCCCATAACATCCTGCCCCTGCTTGATGGTGTCGGTGCGGCGGATATCCAGGCGCACCGAGGCATAGAACTTCATGGCTTTACCGCCAGAGGTAGTTTCGGGATTGCCGAACATGACGCCGATTTTTTCGCGCAACTGGTTGGTAAAGAGCACGGCAGTGTTCGAGGTGCTGATGGCACCGGTCAGCTTACGCAGGGCCTGACTCATCAAGCGGGCCTGCAAGCCGACATGCGAATCGCCCATCTCGCCCTCGATCTCCGCGCGTGGGGTCAGCGCGGCCACAGAGTCCACGACTACCACGTCGATGGCATTACTACGAACCAGGGCATCCAAAATTTCCAACGCCTGCTCGCCGGTATCTGGCTGCGAGATCAGGAGATTGTTCACATCCACGCCGCAACGGGCCGCGTAGGTACGATCAAACGCGTGCTCGGCGTCGATAAAGGCCGCGTACCCACCAGCGCGCTGCGCACTGGCAATCACATGTTGACAGAGCGTCGTCTTACCCGAAGACTCCGGGCCGTAGATCTCTGTGATACGTCCACGCGGAAGGCCGCCCACGCCCAGCGCCAGGTCAAGCGCAACAGAGCCGGTTGGGATCACTTCGATCTGAATCCTGGCCTGCTCGCCCAATTTCATAATCGCGCCTTTGCCAAAACGGCGCTCAATCTGACCTAACGCCTGCTCAATAGCCTTCTCGCGTTCGGTGGTCGCGGTGGAAACAGTCGTACTGCCGCCAGCCGCAGCTTTTTCTTTCTTACTTATCGCCATTGCTAAATTTACAGGGTGCAGGAAACTGGTACTGGCATGTGCCGTCCCGCAATCGCCTCCCCTGCTACCTCCTTATATTTTTGCTTGCTGCCAACCCTCTCACGGAGAGAGGAACTATCCATCGCGTTTTCCCCAGAAATCACCCCATCCCCAGGCCCTGTTTTCAAAGCAGGGGTTCATGATTGTGCTTCAGGTTCCCTGGATACTATTCTTCGGCAAGGTCAGGAAAATGGTAACAGAAGCTCTCTCACCTGATCTTTCTGAATATAGAACAAGAGTACCATATCCAGCGGAAAAACGCAAATGTTTGAGTCGAAAACAGGACTACATGGGCCACACTACGATCCTACACTACAACTCGCGCCGACCCTCCAGGGCGCGGCTCAGCGTCCCTTCGTCGGCATATTCGAGATCCCCGCCAATGGGCAGGCCACGCGCCAGGCCCGTGACTTTGGCCGGGAACGATTTGAGTTCTTTTTGCAGATAATTGGCGGTATACTCGCCCTCAAAGTTGGGGTTGGTCGCCAGGATGACCTCGCGGATATTGCCTCCCTGCACACGTTTCACCAATTCTTCGATGCGCAAATCTTTGGGTCCGATGCCCTCTATCGGCGAGAGCGCGCCGTGCAGCACGTGATACAGACCCTTGTAAACCCCTGTCTTCTCCAGTGCCAGCACATCCAGCGGTTCCTCCACGACGCAGATAATCTCCTGGTCGCGGTTGGGATTGCTACAGATCAGACAGGGATCAGCCTCGGTGATGTTAAAGCAGCGCGAACAATAGATGATGCTCTCTTTGACGCGCATAATCGCTTCGGCCAGGCGGCGCGCCTGGTCAGAGGGGCTGCGCAAGAGGAAAAAAGTGAGGCGTTGCGCTGTTTTGACGCCCACTCCCGGCAGTTTAGAGAATTCTTCAATCAGAGCCGCCACTGGCGGTGCAAGCTCACTCATATGTTAGAATAACCCTGGAACTTTCAGGCCCCCGGTGGCATTGGAGGCCAGCCGCGCCTGTGCCGCACTGACCTTACTCTGAGCATCATTTGTCGCAGCCAGCACCATCACTTCCAGATCCGCGATCTCCTCAGCACTAAACGCTTCGGGGTCGATCTTCACCGTCACCGTCTCAAACTTGCCGTTCATCGTGATGGTCACCGCACCTCCACCAGCAGTGCCGGTGAAGATGGACTGCTCCAACTCCTCCTGCATTTTCACGAGTCGCTGCTGCATCTTCTGAAGTTCACGCATATTCATTGGGAAATAATCTCCTTACTTTGGTTGAATATCTTTAATGGTCGTTCTGAACGTTCGCAGAGCTTCCTGGATAACGGGATTCTGCTGAGCTTTTTTCTCAAGCTCTTCTCTCGATAACGGTACTCTCTTATTCTCTCTTACCTCCTGCGGTCTGGCAAGGGGTGCTTGCTGATAGGAGTCAATTGGCTGTGAAGCAGCCTGGGTCGAGAGATGCGCCGAGTCGGGTGCTCTGTTCTGTTCAGGATGCACACGCTCTTCACGGGTTGGTTTGTTGACCTGGCGCGCAGGTTCACGATGCGCGGATGGTGGCGGCGCTGCAACGCCCACAGAGTACGAGGACGAGGCGACGCTCTGCATTTGAGGTGCAAAATACTTCTGGCCAGGCGCGAGGACGCGTATCTTACAGGGCATGCTAAACTCGGTGCTGAGCGCCCAGTTCACGTGCTCAGGAAAATTTGCCGCGCCCGTAATATTGGTATAGTGAGTCGATTTGTGGGCCTGCACTACAATCGTCTGCTGCTCCTCACCATCTTCAACGTTCAGCACATCGCACATACCAATATATGTTCCGAGCATGCCACTCTTCTGCATGGTACGCTTCTTGACGTTCTCCCAGGACGCCTGTACCTGCGGCACTGTCAGCCTGGCATGAGCACGCGTGACGGGCGCTGGCGCACTCGTCTCCGCGTTCTCTATAGGTTGCAAACGAGTGGTGACAGGCTCGTCATGCCTGCTCTCTATCGGCTGTTGTAAGCGACTGGTCACAGGCCCATCGCGCCTACTCTCCACAGGTTGTAGGGGTTCGGTATTCGGCGTATCGCGTTGCATCGAGACAGGCGACACGCTTTGTGGTGCCGATGCTGCCGGACGCGCAGCCTGTGCGGGAGCTGATGCAGTCGAGCGCGGTGCTGGTGCGGCAGTCGAGGCGGACGCGCTGCTGCTCTGGCGTAGCGCTGGCTGGCCGGACTGCACGCGGCGATGGAGCTCGATGCATTCTAACGAGGCCAGCTCCAGCCCCAATTGCGGCGTGCCCTGACTCTTCTGCATCAACTCGTTCTGGGCAAAAATACGCGCGCATTCGGTCAGTTCTTCCAGCGTAAAGCCCGGCGTGAGATGCTGGATCTCGTGGACCTCATCCTCAGTCAGATCCAGAATGGTGGCGACATCGGCCCCGGCCTTCGCCAGCATCAGCGCGCGCCAATATTCGATGATCTGGGCATTGAGCTGGCGCAGGTCGGCCCCGGCCTCGGCCAGTTCGTGAATCAAATAGAGCAGCGCGGGGCTATCCAGCCCGACGATATGGGTCATTAGTTTGGAGACCGCGCGCGGATCTGCCACACCCAGCATCGCCTGGATCTGCCCCAGCGCGATGACATTGCCAGCATAGGCTATCGCCTGGTCCAGCAGACTCAACGCGTCGCGCATCCCCCCGGCGGCGCTTCGAGCAATCAGCTCGGCGGCGCTCTGCTCTATCTCAACCTGCTCTTCTTTGGCCACAAAAAGCAGGTGACCAACAATCTGGCGCGCGGTAAAGCGTTTAAAGTGATGGCATTCGCAGCGCGAGATCACCGTCGCAAGCAGTTTATGCACCTCAGTCGTCGCCAGCACAAAAATCGCGTAGTCCGGCGGCTCCTCCAGCGTTTTGAGGAGCGCGTTAAAGGCCTCGGTGGTTAGCATATGCGCTTCGTCGAGGATATAGATCTTATATTTGCCCGTCGCGGGAGGCACCATAATCCTCTCGCGCAGCTCGCGAATGTTATCGATGCCGCGATTGGAGGCCGCGTCAATCTCGATAACGTTAAATGAAGTACCCGCGGTAATCTCGCGGCACTGCTGACACTCGTTGCAGGGTTCGCCATTCTGCGGGTTGGTGCAATTGACCGTTTTCGCGAGCAGACGCGCAGTAGTCGTTTTGCCGGTGCCACGGGGACCGGTAAAGAGATAGGCATGCTTCAGCGTATTGTTTGCGAGCGCGTTTCTCAGCGTGCGAACAATATCTTGTTGTCCGACCATCTCATCAAACGTTTGTGAGCGCCATTTACGGTAGAGAGATTGTGAGGCCATAAAACACTTACTCCGCCTGCCTGCCTGTTGAACGACGGGCCACACACCCTCGCGGAGGGTCAAAAAGGACAGGAAAGGACCGGTTTTCGCCCGGTCCTACCGGTCGGCGTAACCAGGCTGCCCTACGGCACCCAGAGAGGTCTACGTACTGCTGCTTCCTCACGGACCTGACAGGGTTAGCAAACATCTGCCGCGCAGGACCCGATTACGCCGACCGGCAGGACTGGAAGAAAACCGGTCTATTTCTCCGAGTTATGATTTTCACGGAACGCCATCATTCTACACCTTCCAACCTACTTTGTCAAATTTTTGGACGCGGAAATTGCCCCCTTTTTCTTCTTGATACGAGGAGATATTTCCAACCTCTGACCCCTTTATACAGAGACAAGCTACAAGCACGCATCTAGAGATATTTGCCGACCAGCAGTTTATATTTCTCTTTCGCTTCAACGGGAATGCTGGCGCGATCCGTGAGAATGGCCGTGGCGAGCGCCGTGGGGCATTCGCAGGCGTTGGCAGAGCGCTCAGCGGGAATTTTGCGCACAACGGCCTGCAGAATGCGCTGAGCGTTGGTAACATTCGCGTGCAGGTTGTTGATGACCATCTCGACGGTGACGGACTCCTCGGACTCGTGCCAGCAATCGTAATCGGTGGCACAGGCGATGATGCTATAGCACAGCTCGGCCTCGCGTGCCAGCTTGGCTTCGGGCAGCGCGGTCATGCCAATGATATCCATGCCCCAACTGCGATATACCCGCGATTCCGCTTTCGTCGAGAACAACGGTCCCTCCATGCACACATACGTGCCGCCGCTGTGGACGGTCACGTCGTCCAACTCGTGCGCGGCCTCCAAGAGCAGCTTGCTCAGGGTCGGGCAGAATGGCTCGGCGAAGGTACAATGGACGACCATCCCGTGCTCAAAAAAGCTGTTGATGCGGCTCTTCGTGCGGTCAAAGAGCTGATCGGGGACTACCAGGTCACGCGGGGCGATCTGTTCGCGCAAGCTGCCCACGGCACTGACCGAGATCAGCCATTCAACCCCCAGACTCTTCAAGGCCCAGATATTAGCGCGCACAGGCAGCTCACTCGGCGCGATACGGTGGCCGCGTCCATGCCGTGGCAGAAAGGCCATCGAGACGCCCTCGACCTTGCCTACAGTAATTACATCGCTGGGCTGGCCAAACGGCGTCTCAACCTCAACCTCCTCGATCTCGCTCATCCCCTCTATGCGGTACAATCCGCTCCCACCAATCACTCCTATTGTTGCCTGTGCCATAAAAATATCTTCCTGCCTTCCTTTATGCTTTATCTGTATTAGCGCAGATCACGTAACATCAAATTTGTTCTGCAACGGATATACGCGCTCAAATCATCCAGGCGTTGCCAGTATGCCTGCCTATCACGTGGCTGTAAGGCAAAGCCCACACCGGGCGCGACATGTGTCCAGCGCAAAATCGTGCGCGCGCTCGACAGCTCATAGAGATGCGGGTGCGTATTATTCTTCTCTTCCAGCCCCAGCACCGCGAACAAACGAGCTTCCTGCCAGGGGATCTGCTTGCGCCGCCAGCCATGCTGCACAGCTAACGCGTCTTGCGTGATCTCGATACGCTGATAAAACGCCAGCACAATCAGCCCAAGCATCAGCGCGCCCAGCACAAGCCACGCCGCGATAGCGATCCAAAGGATATGCAGTGCCTGCAGAAATGGTACTTGAAAAATCAGCACGATGGCCAGCATGATCAGCCAGTAGGCCGCGAAAACCAGGCAAGAGCGCCGCGAGATTCGGAGGGTCAGCGTGGCGGGCAGCGCCAGATCAGGCGCATCAAGCGCGGGCTGCTTCGTAAATAAGGGAGTTTCGTTCAGCCGCATGCGCAATGATTCCACGCGTTGCTGCCGCCTGGGCCGACGCAGCAGGAAGCGAGCGATGAACAAGCACCACCCAATAAAAAAGAGCGCCCCCAACTTTTCCCCTGGCGCGGAAGAAGACCAGAACAGTGCGAGATCCGTGACCAGCGCCAGCACCCAGAGCAGCAGCAATATTCCGGCAGAACGACCCAGCCAGAAGCGCAGGGCAGATGAGGTATCGCGTTTAACCATGTTGCTCACTCCTTATCATGGGCTGAGGGTCGGATACGTGTCTGCCTATTATATCTTATCAATTTTCGCATCACCAGCCCTTCTCACTCAGTGCTTTGTAACGTATGTTGTATATACTCAAAACCTTGTACAAAGCTGCCAATATAGCGGCAATTGTAAGCACCCAGTTCAGCCTTAATGCTTCGATCATCATCCTGGCCAAAGGCCCTGCGATCCCTGCTTAAAAAGCATTTCTCTTCATCATGGGAGCGAAACTGAACATCTGCTATAATACTGGCATAAATTCAAACTATTCGCGATTTTTTTGCGCCCGCCATTTCGATGCATTACCGTTGCAAAAGGTTCGCTTAAAGCGAAAACTGGAAAAGCAAATGTTATTGTGCCCTGTTCAGCAAGGTTGAGGATATTTGCAGCAGCAAAAGCTTGTTCTTGTTGGAGAGCTATTTCAAGAACAAAATTTGATTCGATATAAGCAATCAACCCTATCCCGCTTTCCCAAATAACACTGTCGCGCCTTTTATGGAGTCACTAAAACCAGATAAGGAATCGATCCGGGTAAGCCTCGCTCCATCATGCTACGATGCACCTCTGTCGCTACATCGCGCGAGAAATCGAGTTGATTTTTCACTTCTACTACAGCTATAGGGCTACCATTCGCATTCTGTATCACCAGATCAGCTTGAAAAGCAACCATTGTTTCTCCCCTTGCTAAAACAAGCAACCGAACATCTCTATCCCGGTAATATCAGTATATATGCCCGATTTAGGGTAGTCAACGAACAAGCAATTATTGTGGGCGGGCAAGAGTCTGGCCGTTTTGTATACGGTGGCGAGCACTGATGACGTGATAAAGGACGATCAGCTGGGTGAGGGCAAGGGGGTCGCTCTGGCGCAGGTTGTTGCCGACGTAGAAGAGGCCGAGCTGGTCGAGACGATCCGGGCGCAGGTCGCTATCTTCAGCCATATGCGCCCAGATGCAATCCTCCAGTTCGCAGGCTTTCTCGTGGCTGAGGCCCGCGTCGATCTCCAGGACGCTGCACGGTCTGTGGTTATATTCTTCCATAAAGAGGCGTAAGGCGGGATGGGCACCATTGGCAGAGGCTTCGATCACATCGGACAGATCGATCTGCGGGGCGTGCTCAGGCTGGATGATGCGCACATCCAGGTGGGCCAGGTTGCGCGTCTCGTAGTATAAGGTGCCACGTGAAAAACGCAGGATGATATCCGCGAAGCGTTTCTGGGGCTGGATATAGCGATAACTATCGCGCCGCCGATCAGCAATCTGACGACGCACCTGCTCCACCGTGTAGCCACGCGAGGTGCTATCGCGAATAATCTTCCACTGTTGTTGGAGCTCATTCTCCGGGTCAAGATAAATGCCCACGTGAGCCAGTTCACGCAGTTCAGCCGTAAAAAGTGGATGCAGACCGTGGATAATCACGATCTCGCCTGGATGGATCTCTTCAGGCGCACCAAAAGTGCCGGTTGTATGATCATACACAGGCTTGAGAATAGCTTCCCCACGAGCGAGACGCTGCAGATGTTCGGTCATCAAGGCCAGGTTATTGGCATCCGGGTGCAACGCGCTAATACCAGCACGCAAGCGGGCCGCGCGGTCCAATAGATGATAATCGTCCAGGCAGATATGCTGAATGCGCTCGTGCCCAAAAACACGCACCATCCCATCTGTCAGGGTGGTTTTGCCCGAACCGCTATCGCCACACAGCGCGACAATCAATGGTTTATGAATCCTGGTGTTCCCTTGCATACTCTACTGCCCAGTACATGTGCGTTGCCCCGTTGCTCGCCACTTCACAGACCTCCATTGCACGTTGCTAAGCAGCTATTCTCTTCCCTGGAAAAATAACGCTCACCCGCCATTTGTTTGGATGGTCTGGAACTCGCTGTTAGTATAGCAGAGAACAAGTCATACGGCTACAGGCAAAATTTGCCTACCCAGCGGGCCACGCATATACCCTGGCGATGGCGCGCTCTACTTTTTCGATGATACGCCAGCCCTCATCGGAGTTGGTCATGATGACATAACCGCGCCCCTCGTCCATGAGCGAGATCCATTGGCAATGAAAACCAGTGTTGTCGCCTGCATGCCCAAAACGCGCGCCATCCATGAATATGCCCAGTCCGACCTTGCCGCGCTCACCGGCATCGCGCTGGACTGTTAAAAGCGCGTTGACCATCTGTGGAGAGAGCAACTTGCCTGGCCGACCTGCCTGTGTGAGTTGCAGATCGAGCGCGAAACGTGCGAAATCAGCAGGCGTGGTCCACAGACCTGCCGCGGCCATCTCTGGATAGATGTGCCATTTGCCCGGCACAGGCTTGCCGCCCGCGCGATGGCCGCTAGCTGCACTTGCCCATTGGCTTGCAGGCAACGGCTGTTCATAGGTGCTCTGCCCCATCTCAAGTGGCTCGAAGATTAGCTCGCGCATCAGGGTGGAAAAAGGTTTTTGCATTACATCGATGAGCACCTGTTGCACGATACTGTATCCCCCGCCTGAGTAGGAAAAGCGCAAACCGGGCGTGCTGATGACGCGCACACCAGGCGTATTCGCTGGTTGCTCGCCCTTCAGGATCTCACGCAAGCTGGGAATATCCTGCTCGCGATGATATCCAGGATACCAACCTATAGAGATACCCGCCGTGTGACTGAGCAAGCGCCGCAGCGTCACACGTGGCTGCCACGAGCCTTGAGATAGGATGTGCCAGTCAGTGAGAAACGCGTTGATATCCGCATCCAGGTCGATCTTTCCCTGCTCAACCAGACGCAGCGCCGCCACAGCCGTCACCGCCTTGCTCATCGAACACGCCTGAAAAAGCGTGTTCGAATCGACGCTCTCAGATTGCCCATCCTCACGCACGCCATACCCGGCAGCCCACTCAATCTGGTAATCATTAATGATCGCCACACTCACCCCTGGAATGTGCATCTTCGCAAGATAAGCGAGCAGGGGATGCTGACCGCTATCCACCTGTTTTGACAGCGCCTCAATCTGTGCCTTGCGCTGCGCGGCTTCAAAAGGCAGTGAAGGAAATGTCATGACAAGACTCCATTCATTGTGCTCTGATCCCTCACTCTCGCTTTGAGGAACTCGGTAAAAAGCCGCATCTCCTCCTGATAAGCCAGAAGGTGCACGCGTTTCTGCTCCTCTGGGAGCGTTTCTGAGAGAGTGCCACCAACCGGGAACATGCGTAACATGCCAAAAGAATCGATGGGATGGAACGTGAGCACACATTCATAGGAGATTCAACGCAACTACTGTTTCAAAAATGCCTGGATCGATAGACTTGCCTAGCGCATCAGTGACACGTCTCCATCGCTCAAGTCCTACATTCCAGTGATCGAGGCCTTGTGTGGCATTTGAAAGCATGTGACGATCTCCGTTCTCTCAAACTCTGCAAAAGGTGACTTTCGCATGCCGCTATGCTAGCATACGTTTTTTATGAATTCAAGACAATGCGCTTATCTATTTATCTGGCCATTTAGCAGTTATTGGGGGGCTTCGTCGTCGTAATACAGAGCTTCCATCGGAACCTCTAAATAACGGGCGACTTTTGCTAAAGTGGCAAAACTAGGGGTGTAGTTCGGATCGTTCACCATGCGGCGAGCCAGATTGATGGGTATATCTCCACCACGCGAGAGCTTACTTATGGTTACGCCTTTTTCTTGAAGAACTTCCTTTACGCGTAAACGAAACATGCGCTACCTCTCTCCTCAAATTGCACCCTGATTATAAGATAGAGATAAGTCCAAACCAAGCTATCAAAATAAGTAGAGTTGATTTAGTAGATAAGTAATGATAGACTAGATCTAGTAGATTAACCTTCTGTGAAAAAACCTTTTGTAGGCTGTCATATTGAAAAGAGAGGACAGGTTCGGTGAGCAACAATAGTGAGATAGCACAGCTTCGCGAGCGCATCGCGCTGGAATGTCAGGCCAGTTGGGCAGCACTCTATGCGCTCAATTCTGGCACAGCCCAACACCAGTTCATCTCGGCCAGATTCAAGCGTATGGAACAATGTCATCAACGTTTAACGCAGTTGGTCGGAGAGGAACAGGCGACAGATATTTTGTGCGAAGTCTTCGATCATGAGGGGCAGCGAAAACAAAGAAGGGATGTTGTACAATAGCAAAAGAGCAGCACAGACCTCAACCTGATCATCCTGAGGCGCGTCAGTTTGCTCGCGTCTCAGGGCTTTGCCAAAGGAGCGTAAAACGATGTCTTACGAACTCATTACCGTCGAAGAGCAGGATGGCTACACCATCATCACCATGAATAATCCCGCCCGGCGCAATGCCCTCTCGCTCAAACATATGCGCGAGCTGACGCAGGCCTTGCGGGAGGCGGGCGAGAGCAGCGCGCTCGGCGTAATGCTCGCGGGCAACGGGCCGGTCTTCAGCGCCGGACACGACTTCGCTGATATGGTCGGACAGGACCTGGCCTGCACGCGCCAAATCTTACAGGTCTGCACCGAGATGATGAATGCTGTCCAGGAGATCCCACAACCGGTTCTGGCACGCGTTCACGGTCTGGCCACCGCCGCTGGCTGCCAACTTGTCGCGACCTGCGACCTGGCCGTCGCCTCAAGCAACGCCGGTTTTGCCACACCCGGAGGCAAAGGCGGCTGGTTCTGCACCACGCCGATGGTCGCACTTAGCCGCAACATTGGCCGCAAACGCGCCCTGGAGATGCTGCTCACCGGCGACACCATCGACGCACAGACCGCGTTTGATTGGGGACTGGTCAACCGCGTCGTAGCACCTGAGAAGTTGGAAGAAGAGTCGTGGCGTCTGTTGAAGGCCGCCACACGTGGGAGCTGGCTCTCCAAAGGGCTGGGCAAACAGACCTACTACGCGCAGATCGATCTGCCGCAGCACCAGGCCTACAACCACGCCATTGAGGTTATGGCCTCGACCTCGCAACTGCCCGACGCGCAGGAGGGTATGCAGGCCTTCCTGGAGAAGCGTTCGCCACGCTTTGCTCCACCAGACCATCATGCCTGAAAAAATGGGAGTGATTGTGCGATTCTCTTGCTCTGGCTAATGATGCAGATGACTGCGCACCAGAAGCACGATCAGCGTCGCTGCCAGGATGAGAACCAGTAGTATCCCGATCGCAATAACCCAACGGATAAGCATTCTACGCCTGGGATGCAAGGATTGCGGACGGTCTTCGAGGAATGTCGGCGCCCCAGCGATAAAAGAGGCACTCGAATGAGCAGAGATACTGGTCTGGGAGGTTCTCAATGGGCGAGCAAAGCGCGCCAGAACGCTGGGCCAGGTCTTTTTACGCCGCACAACGAATCCATCATGTGGTGAGAAAGTTGATGAGCCTGGTAAGCGCGAGGCTGGCGATCCAGGTGCGCTCACAGGCGCTGCGGGTCTGGGCATAGGGCCAGGGCTGCCTGGTTGTGCTGGCCAGTTACTTCCCATCGGCCTGACCATAGGAGCGGGTGGCTGCGCTGGCCAGTTACTCCCTCCAGGCATAGACATAGGACTCGACGGCGGCGCTGCCCATTCACTTCCCACGGGTGGGGACACAGGAACTGATGGGTGCGCCAACCATTCGCTTCCCACAGGTCGCGCTATGGGACCAGATGGGTGCGCCGACCAGTTATTTCCTGCTGCTCGGACCATAGGACTCGATGGCGGCGATGCCCAGTTGCTCCCTGCTGGTCGCGCTATGGGGCTGGATGGCTGTGCTGACCAGTTGCTCCCTGCTGCTTTGGGCAGGGGAGAAAGGCGTTGTACGATAAATGACTCGTCGGTATCCACATGAACCAGATTGAGTGCAAGAAACAATTTTTCCCGCGCGCGTGGATAATCCATGCTGGCGTCAACAGCGAACAGTTTCTCCCACAGCGGGTGATTCTGAACCTGAGGCGCGGGGGCAGCAATCACACACAGCACAGCACGCATGCGTTGATGCTCAACCAGTGTACGGGCCAGAGCCAGCGTCTTCTGCACACGCCACGACTGCACGGCCACCGGTGTCTGCACCACAACGAGATAGCCACATTGAGGCAGTTCCTGATTGAGAAAAGATATAAAACGCTCATCAGAGATCGTCTCATGATCGGCGACCGCCTCGGTCTGGGTTGCACGAATATCGCTGACAAGTTGTTTGCCAACCCTGGCACCCTGTTCATCTCCAATACATGCATAGCTGACAAAAATACGAGAAGATGGCACTGATGAAACCTGCCTTTCTACAAGTGTTGAAAGGTCTCCAACACCTCGTCGATTGCGGTGAAAACGTCCGCACACCGCACGGAGATCCGCTCCGTGTGTGGCCCAAGCCGGGCAAGAACCTCTTGAGGATGTTGACGGCACTATTCTCGTCACGATCCATCACGAGTCCACATTTCGGGCAACGATACGTCCGTTTCCACAAGGGCATGTCTTGCAGATTGCCACAACAACTGCACATCTTGGACGTGTTGCGCTCATCTAGAAACTGAAGCTCTTTCCCAGAGAGACGGCATTTGTAGAGCAGCATCCGAATGAAAGCGTCAAGCCCCCAATCATTGTAGACCGCTCGGTTTTTGTGATGATTGGGTTGCTCCTTCGCCCGCTCTTTCATCGCCATGTGTCTTTGGGATAAATCTCCGACCACCACGGTTCTCTCAACCAGTGTGTGGGCTATTACCAGTGTGTGGGCTATTAAATGACTCGCTTTATGCAAGCTATCGCGTTGTTTGTTGCGCTTCTCCTCTGAAACGCGCCGGTAGACCTGGCTCAAATGACGATACCGCTTCGAGCCTTTCTTACAGCGGTCTCGCTTAGATCGGACCTTGTCTAGTTGTTTATTATACCACCGTCCGCCTTTGAATCCACCAATATGGTAGAAACGGCCTTGCTCATTGACACCAGTTGCCAGCATTTTGATCCCCAGATCAATGGCAAGTATCCCGTCCTGCTCATGAGTCTCTTCTGGTTTCTCATACGTGAAAGACGCGTAGTAGTGGCCCTGAGCATCCCTGGAGATGGCAACTTCCGTGTAGGTGGTGGGTGCTTCTTCGGTAAACCTGGCCATCACATCAGGAAAACGTTTATTCTTTCCTTATCCACCAGTGGGGAGCCTGACGAATCGGCCTTCCACCTTGATGTACATCGCTGGATAGATCAGCGTGAAAAAATTATGGCGTGGTCGTACTCGTAGAAATCCTGGCTTCTCTCCTCTTTTTACTCGTGCGAAAAAAGCATCTATCGCCCCTCCCAGACGAAAGTAGACTTCTGCGAGACATTTACCATAGACAATAAGATGCCTGTAATATTGTCGCTAGTCATAGCATACTTTCGCCTATCGATGGTGCAAGCGATGTGACCTGCTTGGTAGCCATTGATAAACTGTTCGTTATCCACGAAGATGCTCCCGCTACCTATGATGATGGGTTGCTCCATAGATGGCTCCTGTGACTGTGCTTGACGCTTGACCCAGAAGGCCCTGTGATGGGCACGGTGGGTCTAGCGCGGTGTTAACTACTCCTAGACTTTCTATTGGATGGGTAGTGTTCGTAGCACCACCCATCCATATATCATTGCCTTGCAATGATGTTCACTTACAAGTATAAGGCCAAATAATGCCAAAAATCAAATCAATTATGGTTAATTTCATATTGTCTCTATTTGTTTTACTCAAATGGATGATATTTTCAAGTGATTCCCTTTTCGCATTCTCACGTGGTAGAATAATGCCAATTAAGACGGAAGTGAGAGACATATGGCAGATACATGGGTATCACTGCGAGAGGCTTTAGAGATCACAGGTATGAAGTCAGGGACATTTACTCATTATGCTCGCACTGGTAGAGTTCAGAAACGAGAAGGACGCGGAAAACGGGATCATCAATATAATAAGCAAGATATTCTCCAACTGCAAAAAGATCGGAAGCCACGCAAATATCATCGAAGAGAAAAACAGGAAGAAGTGCTTATCGATTGGATAAGCATCTCAGATGTACCATCTGGCTTAAAACTCGCTCAGACTCTTTACCATGAGAATGTAGATTTGGCTGATGTCATTAGATATCAGGCATGGAGAAAATCGAATCCATATATCTCAATGGGAGCTTTTTCCTCTGATCGAGAAGTATGTTATGCTGTGCTTATGCTGGTGCCACTGGCAGAACAAGTCGTTTTAGATGTTTTGAGCGGGAAACGCGAAGAATCCAGTATCGAGGATAGAGAAATACAGCTTTATGACAAACCAGGAGACTACACATTATTGGCTGCAAGTGCTCTATGTGTACCAGATCGACCAAGCCTCTTGTATCGCGTGATATCCCGGTTTATGGATTTTTTTGTTGCACAATACCCAGAAAAATATATAGCACGTATCTATGCACAGGCAGTGAGCGATACTGGAAACCTGCTTGTCCAGCATGCATTCATGACACCTCGATATGACCTGTCGGAGAATGCTTACATGCTGGATATGGCTCGCCCCTCTGCATCAAAGATCATACGCCAGTTCCAGGCTAGGCTTGATACCAAAGGTGCAAGACCTCCTGAACTTCAACCTTATAGAGGACCTGGAACACACGCAACCTCTCATCTGGAATAGCAAGTTATCAGGAACCATACAGTTCTGGTGTAAACAAACAGGCATGAAATACTAGTATGCAATTCAACATGTGGGCGTTTCCAGGTCAGTGAGAGAGGAACATGTGATTTGGGGGAGCCTGCCTATTGCAACATGCCTCGTTAATCGTGTTCAATCTGGTTAGCCCTTTGTACCCTTTGCCTGATCCGTTGACTTAAATGGATTTGAATATTATACTGACCAAAATGAATGAGAGCAACGGTAGGCCGCAGGGCCGTTTGAATATTTGAAATAGAAGAGGAACAGAGCAAATGGAACCGGGGAACTACGTGCAACCCTCAACACGGCTGACACCCGCACTAGTGATCTACTTGATCGATGCCAGCGCCTCGATGAATGATCTGTGCGGCCCTGCTATCACAAAAATGACCCTGGTCAATGCTGCTTTGCGCGAGGGGATTAAAGGGATGGTCCTCCGCTCAATGCGCGATAATAAAGTACAGCCGCGCTATCATATCGCTATGTTTGCCTATAGTACAATAGTGCTCGACCTCCTGGATGGTATTCGTCCCCTGCCCGACCTCATGAGAGTGGGAGGGCCGCCAGAATTGCAGGCCGGAGGAAACGCTACTGATACCGCTGCTGGTTTTAGCAAGGTGGAGAGGCTCTTGCAGCAACACCTGGCAAATTACAAAAGCTGTCCAGCGCCCCTGGTCTGCCACCTGACTGACGCCTTGCGCACTACGCAAGATCCCTCACCGATTGTCCAGCGTATTCGAGAAATGCGCGTCGACGATGGGGCTGTGCTGGTGGAGAATGTCTTAATGGCTGAGAAGATCCTGCGTAAACAGGTGAAAGATTGGCAAAGATGGGGTGGCGTGAACAAAGCGCGTCACCTCAGCGATGGCTATGCCAGGCTGCTCTTCACACTCTCCTCGCCGTTGCCAGAAACGTATCGCCAGACGATGAACAAAACCGCTGGTTACCAGTTGCAAAAGGATGCGCGGCTCTTTTTTCCCGGCACACAGTCCGAACTGGTACGCCTGGCTGTGGCGGCCTCTTCAGCTACTCAGATCTAAACGCTTTACCAGGAGAGATAGACCATGCTGAACCCGAACGGAGAAACGAACCGGCGTATCATTGAGAGCAACCAGCAAGCCGATTCGTTTCTCTCCACCTCTATCGGTGAACAAGTAGCAGTGCGTCTCTGTTCAGTGCGCTGCAAAGAAGCGCAAATCGAGGTCGCGCCCAACCAGGACTACGCGCGTGTGATCTTTATCGAGCAGGGTTCTACGCTGAGCTTCTGCGTGTGCGATGGCGTGGGTGGCTCGTTTCAAGGAAACTTCGCGGCCAGGTACCTGGCGACGCGTCTGACCGACTATCTCCTGACCTTGCCACGCATTCCACGCAATCCACGCAAGGTCGCCATAGCGCTACGCAAGCAGCTTGAACACTGGGCATTCGATGCCCAACAGGAACTGCGCCTGGCGCGTTTGCCCTTGAATGTACCCACTCTCGAACAGGAAATTCTGGCCGAGCAGCGGGATCGACATGGCAGCGCAACCGTTTTTTTCTGTGGACGCATCGATTACGCCTCTTACGATCATCCAGACGCCCCGCAGACACTGCCCGCGCTCTTTTGCTGGATGGGTAACGTTACCGCGCGTGTCTTTGCAGCCTCCAATAGTTGTGAGCAACTGGGCGACCTCCAAAATGATCGCAACCGCTGGTCAACGCTCGCCGGCCAGCAAGGTATCTTAACCGTTCGCGTTAGCGCGCTGAACAAGAATGAGCCACTGGTGATCCATACCGATGGACTCGACGCACTGGGCCATCAATTGACTTTCTTTGATGATCAACAACTCCAACAACGCATCTGGCAACTTTTATCACTACCCGCCAGTGACGATATGACGGTTCTTGAGTTTCACTGGGCCGATTCTGGGCGCCCACGCATACAAAGGATGATTGCACCATGACCGATTTTCGTCCTGTTCTGGGTACGCCGCTCCTTATTCATTCCCATTTTTATGAGTTTTTACCTCATCCCGTACTGTCCGGTGAGGTCCAGCATATTGTACGCGAGCGAGCCTCCATCTATCAGTTGCGTCGCTACCCGGATGGGTCACACTGGGCTCTCAAGGTCCACCATCCTGGGTACCGTGATCCACAGGTGGCGCAACACACCGAACGTCTCCAGCAATTTCAACACTTGCCAGGTTTGCAAACTGCTCAGCGTTTCTGTCTGACCAGGGCCATCTGCCCTGAACTGCTCACCCTCTGTCCTGATCTGGAATGGGCTGTCGTAATGCCGTGGATTCAGGGGCCGACCTGGGCCGGTTTTATGGATGATGCGCAGATCAGCGCCACTTATACCATGCCACAAGCCCTGGACCTGGCTCTGACGATGGCCTATACGCTCTGGAGTCTAGAAACCAACCAACTGACCCATACCGATGTCGCTGGCGATAATGTGGTCGTCATCAGCCCCAAACGCGTGGAATTCATCGACATCGATGGGCTGTATGTGCGTGGCACGCCGCTGCCCATATTGCCCAGTCGTGGCTGGCGCGGCTACCAACATCGCCAGTTGGACCAGCGCGGCAATTGCCGCCCGGAAGGGGACCGCTACGCCGGGGCGATCCTGCTCACCGAAATGCTGACCTGGTGGAACCCCCTGGTGCGCGCGCTGACCGAAGGCGATTCATATTTTCAACTGGGCGCGCAGGAGCAGCCAGAACTGTTGAGGACGCGCCTGAAAACAGTGCGCACGGTCCTGCGTCAGATTCATCCCAGCCTGCGCGAATTATTTCTCCATGCCTGGAATTCCAACGACCTGGCTGAATGTCCGGATTTCGCAAGCTGGGTCATGGCACTGCTAGCGGCACGTTCAGGGTATTAGAGGATTAGACTCCAGCTGGATGGCGTTTGGCAATACGTAGCAATACGTATAATGGGGATGTAGTACCGAGTCAATTTGTTATACTCGCGCGGCAAATTCGAAAAATTACTCCCTTGACGACCTTGCTTGTTTATACGTATACTTTTCAGCAAGAGGTATGGAAAACCTTGAGAAGGACAGAAGTCGCTTACACTATTCTTATTTGAAGAAAGGAATTTCCGAACGATGAGCGAGTCAACCGGTGATACCTTAATTATCAATCCTCCCAAAGTTCATCACGTTGGTGTAGAAATCGTAGGTGATGCGCAGGATCTCATTGACGGTGAACCATATAGCATTGATGATTTCCAGCAGAAATTTACTACGATCAAACAGACAAATTTTCCTGTGGCGCTACAAGGAGTCTTTGATACATTTATTAAGGATCAGCACGACGGATATACGGACATTCTGCAAAACCGCCAGACAGTTGGTTTCTTGCTGCAAGATCAGGTAGCGTATAATGCATCAATTGCAGAAGTCATGACAAAAAACCAGTTTCAGTCCCAGCTCAACGAAATTCAGCAAGAGTCTAAGTAGCATAGACACCTCTAAAGGAGTGGAGAGTACTATGACCGATTTTAACGATGTAACCCACACGTTTACTGATGGCCTGGATCAGATTTCCGCCTACATTCCCAAACTTGTTGAACTTCAGCAGGCAGGCGATAAAACATTCCTTCAACGTAAGGACGATCTAACTGGTTACGAGATAAGTTTTAGCGGGAGTGGTGCTAAGGCTTTTGTGAATACTGTGAATCACAACGTTGCGCACACAAAGAGTTTCGACGACAATTGGAATACGTTCTCCCAGAGTTCCAGTAATTTGAGCGCGCAGATTAAACAAAGCAATGACGAAGCCAATCCCAAACTGAGCAATATACGTATTCCATCCGTTGAGGAAACACAATCATTCGAGCATTACAGTTACCCAGATGGAGTCACCTATACCATTGGGACAATCTGGCAAGACATGCAAGAGGCGGCCTTGAAATCTAGCGATATGAACACTGTAATGGATAAAGGCCTGACTCACTTTACCAACCTCTTGGATACGCAAAAACAAAACACCCTGAATGATATAAAAACCCAACACACTCGCAGGATGAGCCAGTTTAAGGATCCGAATGGGACAGATGCAAATGCAGAGCTGACATACTACACACTTGCAACGCGAGGCGTCAACTCGATTCACGACGCTTTATCCGGTATCATTACCATTTGGTTTCATGAAATAACCCCGATCCTGCGAGACTACAGCCAGGGAATTTCTTCCAACAAGCTACTGGTACCAGCCACCCTTCCACCACTATCGGCAGGGCGAACTTACAACGAGCCGTGGGGGAAGTTTACCTATACAACAGGCCCCAGTGGAAGTTTCACTCCCTGGGCCTGGGATCCGAAGAATGGGAATTTGGGAGTATCCGGGAATGGTAAGGTAGTTATCGAAGGGTATCAGTGGGCTCGAAACGATGGATGGGCAGGTGGATTAGAAATAGATGGACCATCGGGCGACATTGAATTGGGCCAACAAAAAGGAGCCTGGGGAGCGAATGCCAACCTATCAATTGCATCTGTCACTGGCAGCATCACCAAAAATATCGCTGGTGCCAATGTAACTTTGAGCGGCACCGTACAGGCCGGGGTAGGGATTGGCCTTCATGTTTCCGGCAAAAAGTTCACTGCCACTTTTCTGTGCTTTTCCGCGAGCTTCACATGGGGTGCGTAGCTCATGAGAAAGCAATCAGCCTGGAGCTATTGCATATGCAAGAGATTTTTTTGAAGCAGGAAGAATTTTTAGCAATATTGGACGTCATACACGCTCCTACCATTGTAGGTGTCGATCCCAAGGAGTTATTCCCGCAGGAGCAAGAGGAGCGCTTTGCGCTCCTCAGGCAAGGAAAGATTCTGCTCGCACAACGCCTCATGTCCACAACAGGCAAGCAATGGTATGCCGATGCGTTAAGAGCAGCGAGGATCATGGCTTCTCCACACATTGCTATGATTATCATCTGCGAGTTTATCCCTCTTGGCCCTCAAGTGTTTGCACTCTCTCAAGCACACGAGGGCATTATTGAGCATACCTGTCCTGAAGAGGGAGTCCATCGTCTGGCCTTTATTCCCAATATCTCTGCACTCCTTGACCGCGCAATGCAACTGCTTTCTTTGCACGATCAGGATTCTATCAAAGTCTCGGTAAAGATAGAACTAGAAGTGTTTTTCAAAATACAGGATCTCGTGCGGCATGCTCAGCGCGACGTGGCGCTGAGCATGCTCCAGAGCGCTGGTATGCTTTCTCCTGCCGCAGAAGCGTTTGTCACTAGTATGGAGCAGCCCATTTTTAGTGGGCATGCTATCCTGCTCAAATGCGCGGATCAGACCATTATTGATGGGCGCGATATTGTCATGGGGCAGGACCAGAAAACCGCCTGGTATGCTATGCAAGTCGTTCCTGGTCAGTCGCTTTTGCTTGTTCAATCCGTTCACGCTTCTGCAATGCATGCTGTCCTCTCCCGATGCTTTGCAGAGCTAGCTGCCTGGCCTCGTTCACAGAATAAGATTGAAACAATAGGAACGTAGCGTGGTGGTACATTCCTAATCCTATTCTGAGAGCGCGTTATCGTGAGCTGTTTGGGGACTATCAGGGCCAGCAAAGCTATAAATGAGAAGTACAAAAGGAGATAGGATACCCAGGGAGAAAAACCACCCCCATCTGCTCGCTTTTAGCGCGTTTGTAAGTGCTCCTACCCAGGCAACCGCGTAGAAAATACCACCAATTATGCCGAGTGCCGTTTCGAGAGAATTCTGTTGCGAGGGGTGATTGAGGCTGATGGAAGTAATGATTAAACCGATGCTCAGAGAGTAGATGAGAGCAATTGTTTTTTTTCGTAGATTGATCTTTGAACGAAAATTCAGAGGATCAATAAGCATGAAAGGTTCCTTGTATCCATCGGGGTCTTTGCGCTTTTTCATGTGAGCTCCCAATCTTCAGAAAACCATACATCGCATAAAACAAGGACCGCGATGAGCAAGAAATGTAGCTCAGCTTGTGCGACTCTTGCAGCTTTACGAACAGTTATCAAAGTATACAACAGAATAACAGAGATGTAACCTCAGTCAAGCTCTGGCTTAGGCTGCTTCAGGGCTATTGTATGCTCTGCTTCTCCTGCAGCCGGTCACTTCAGCCAGATTCATCTTAGCTATGCATAACAATAAGTATAAGGGAAATATCATATCAAGTCAATTTTTGGACTCTGACAGCAAATCTGAACCCTAAAAGCTTGCATATTCTAGAAATATATGGTAAATTGATAACGGTACACATACCTTTGTCTGTTGGTTGATATCTTGCAAGGAAAATGCAAGATACATCTTGAGTTTCTGCAAAAGGAAGGAACATTATATGGCCTACAAGACTATTACAGCGAACACCAGCGGAATTACCGGCGCCGCTGGTACCTTTGTCAGTGCTGTCCAGACTCTGGAAGACGCGATGTCAACTGTGACAGGCGCTCTGAATGGACTTCAAGGAGAGTGGAGCGGTACCGGTCATGACTCATTCCAGAATACTATGGACAAATGGAACAAGGATATGGCAATGATTCGGACCGATCTTGATCAAATTGCGAAGGATGTGAAGCAGAGCGGCGTCAACTACGAAGATCTGGAAGCCGCGATCCAGAAAGCCTTTACTCCTAGATAAGCTCGCGTATTGTTGACGTAACCGTAGGTGATTGGACCTCTTTGATGCCTGACGGCAAGCGGGGGTCCAATCGTTTCACCTGTGATGTAGCCCTTATTTCCTATTTGATACATTATGCAAACAGTTTTACTAACGCTTGTGGGACCAACGCGCCGCATCGATCTTAAATTACCAGCGGAGGTTCCCATCGGGGATTTGCTCCCCAAAATGCTGGAACTCTGTGGTCCGCCGCGTGTGCCGCCTGAGGTGCATGCGCAGTGGCGTCTGGTGTTTGCCGCCAAAAACGTCGCTCTGCCTCTTACCCATTCGCTACTGGCCTGTGGTATAGTCGATGGCATGACTCTTTTGTTACAAGGCTATGCTTCGTTTGCAGAACAACAACGGCAAGCCCAAAACTCGGCATTCCGCCCACAGGCCATCCCACCTGGCACTAATACAGGGGGAATTGGCGTTAAATGGAATATGCCTGAGCGCTGACAAGGAGAGAGTATATCATTATGGCTATACGTGGACCAGAGACAACCTTTTACCGTCCAGTAAGAAATTATCCTGTGTCTTTACCTCAACAAGACTTTCCGCTACAACCCCCTCCGCAAGTGCCTCAAAAACAGGGGGGGGCCGCTGCCCTGGTCCAACTTCTGTATCCTCTATCTGGCGTATTGATGACGGTAATCATGGTCACTTCCTTTGCAGGTACAGGCAAGTCAAACACGCTGATCATTATAGCAGAGGTGTGCATCGTGCCACTCTCAATAGCTGCCATGTTCCTCTCCAACTTTATTCAGCGTCGCGCGGGGAGATTGGCTTATAAGGCTGAGAAGCAGACATATAAAGGATATCTGGAGAATGTTCAGCGTCGCTTGAATGAACTTGTCAAGCTGCAATCGCTCTATTATACACGCCTCTATCCCGACCCACAACATTTGCTCGAACTGGCAGCGCAACGCCAGGTACTGTGGGAGCGCCGCCCGGTTGATGGCGATTTTCTACATATACGGGTTGGCCTGGCTCCAACCGCTTTGTGTTGCCAGGTGACGTTGCAAGAAGATTATAAGGCCAACTATACCCTGGATCTTCTGCAAGATGCCCGCGATCTGGTGACACAGTACGGTCATGTCGATGCTCAACCCCTGGTGATTCCTCTGGGTCAGCTAGGTACTGTCTCTGTTACTGGACCACGCCAGGCCGTGACAGATCTTGTACGCGCCATGTTAGCGCAGATCGTGACCTTTCGCGCGGCCAGCGAGGTGCGTATCGTCGGCTATTTTCCGGCGCAGGCCGCACCGGAATGGAGCTGGCTCAAATGGGCACCCCATACTCGTCGCCTGCGCCCGGTAAAAATTCAGCAACCTGGCGATCCTGAACTCTACTCTATGCTGGCTGAGAAAATTGAGGATTTACAGGCTATTATGGAGACCCAGCTTGGCCCGGAGTTGGAGCAGCGCCATAAATATGGCGAGGAGAGAATGTCTTCTGGTTCAGGGCAGGAGCAAGCACAGCTACGGGCGAGGATTCCCCACCTGTTGATTGTTCTGGATAACTATGCGCACTCTGGCCCCCTGACGCGTGTGCCGGGCTTAGAGACATTGATGGGCGATGGCGCGGCCTCTCTGGGCATTACTGTCCTCTGCCTCTGTCCAACGCAAGAGCAAGAGCCTTCGTTGACCAAAGCACGTCTCTCATTGACTCCCTTTATCGGAAATTATCAACTCACCTATAAAGAGACAATGCTCGGTGGGCGCGAATTTGAGTTTGTACAGGCCGACGGCCTGGATGTGCAGCGTTGCGAGGAACTGGTACGCGGCCTGACACCGCTACAACTGGTTGATAGGGAGGCGCAGATCGATTTTTCTGAGAACATTGGCCTGCTGGATTTACATAAGGTACCCAATCTGGAAACTTTTGATGTGCGCCAATTGTGGCAGAAGATCGATGAAAAGTCACTTTTGCGCGTGCCGATTGGAATTCAGAAAAGCGGCGCGTTGCCACTCGATCTCAAGGAAATGGCAATGGGTGGCTATGGACCACACGGCCTGGTCGTCGGCGCTACTGGTTCAGGCAAAAGCGAGCTACTGCGTACCGTTGTGACCAGCCTGGCCCTGACCCATGATCCCTATACCCTGAGCTTTGTACTGGTGGACTTTAAGGCTGGCGCCGCCTTTGCTGATTTTGAACATCTCCCCCACCTGGCCGGGATGATCACCAACCTGGAAAACGATACCCATCTGATCAATCGCATGCACTCGTCGTTGTTCGGTGAGCAGCAGCGACGCCAGAGTATGCTCAGTCAGGCGGGCAATCTGTCCAATATTCGCCAATATCAGGCAAAATGGCGCAAAAATCCTGAAATGGAGCCAATGCCTTATCTGCTGATTATCGTAGATGAGTTTGCCCAGTTGATCGCCACCTATGAAGATTTCCTGACACTCTTTGTGAAATTTGGTCAGGTTGGACGTAGCCTGGGCATGCATATGATGCTGGCCACACAGCGTATCACCGAAGGGCGTATCGGAAGCCTGGATGGTCACCTGCGTTACCGCATTGGCCTGCGTACCTTTAAGCCGGAGGAAAGTACCTCGGTCATTGGTCGACCTGATGCCTACTATCTTCCCCCTGCACCAGGTGCCGGCTATTTTAAAGTGGACGAAGATATCTATACCGCCTTTAAGACAGCGCTGATCTCCACACCCTATATTGCACCAGAGAAGAAGGTTGAGAATCCGCTCGATCTGATCTGTGAGTTTACTCCAACCGGGCACCTTGTCCCTTGCCAGGTGCCGGAGATAACCATAGAAAAGGAGGTTGAAACTGAAGAAGAGCGTACTGAGATGAATGTGGTGGTGGAGCGCATTGCATCAGTGCCGGAACCGCCTGGCGGCTGGCGTGTGCACGCGGTCTGGCAACCCCCTCTCGGTGAAAAAGTTCCGTTGGAGCAGGTCTTACAAAAGTGCGGCCTCGGTATGCTGGATGGATCGCGCTGGCTTTCACACCTTCCCATCGGCCATTTATGTGTACCGCTTGGCATATTGGATCGACCCGCCGAACAAACACAGGGACCACTGATCCTCGACTTCTCTGGTATTGGAGGACACCTCGCGATTGTAGGCGCGCCACAATCGGGCAAGAGTATGTTTTTACGTACCCTGCTGACCTCTTTAATCATTACACACACCCCACGCGATGTCCAGATTTATGGGATCGATTTTGGTGGTGGTTTTCTACGCGTTTTTGAAAATGCTCCCCATGTCGGGTCCATTTGCAGCCGTGCCGCTCGTGACAAAATGCGTCGTATTCTGCGCCGCTTGAAGCAAGTGCTGACTGAGCGTGAGGCACTGTTTGTCGAGCGCGAGATTGATAGCATGGCTGCCTACCGCCAGCAACGCCAGCAAGGGCACTTGAATGATCAAGAATTTGGGGATGTATTTCTGATAGTAGACAATTTTGGCCAGATGCAGACCGACCTTGAAGCGAGCGATGGAGATATTATCGCCGATATTGGGCACCTGGTCGCCAATGGTCTGACCTATGGTGTCCACGTGGTGTTGGCCACCAATCTCTGGATGGAGATCCGCACCCGTTTGCGCGCTAATATGGGATCGCGCCTGGAATTGCGTCTCAACGATCCATCAGATTCCGAGATTGACCGCAAGCTGGCAATGACGGTTCCAGCCAGTGCTCCTGGCCGTGGCTTGTATCCATCCAAACTGGTTTTCCAGACCGCACTCCCCATTGTCAAGGGCACCTCAGAACAGTCGGATCTCTCGGTGCAACAGGCTCTGGAACAATTAATGGAGCGCGTCGGCAAGTCCTGGCATGGTCCGGTAGCTCCTCCCATTCGCACCCTTCCGGCAGAAGTGCTGTGGAGTGATCTGCCCTTACCATCGCCCAATGAACAACCAGGCGTGCCTATCGGTCTGGAAGAGATACGTACAAGCCCCTTCTACCTGAATATGGCTGGCAGCGATCTGCATCTGTTGATTCTCGGTGACCGCGAGTGTGGCAAGACAACTCTGCTACGTACCTGGATACAGGGTCTGATGCAGCGTTATACACCAGAACAGGCAAAAATCCTCCTGGTTGACTATCGCAAGGCACTGGTAGAATTTCAGCGTAGTGAGCATCTTCTAGCCTACGCCAGTACTCCTGATCAGGCTTTAGAGGCCGCGAAACGTCTCGATGATGAGATGGAGAAACGCCTGGCCGAGATTTCACAGTCAGATGAGCAGCTCTGGTCTGGCCCGCGCTATTATGTCGTGGCTGATGATTACGAAGGGGTTGCCACAGTATCACCACAGACGAATAACCCGCTCAATACATTGGAAAGCTTCCTCATGTCAGGGCAGGATATCGGCATACACCTGCTGCTGGCGCGCCGCGTAACCGAACTTGGGCGTAGCAATTACGATCCCATCTTCCGGGCGATCAAGAATACGGAAGCACCTGGTCTGCTGATGCGCGGCGATCCCTCTGAAGGTCGACAGGCACTGCACAAACAGAATATTTCTGGCGAACTGCCCACTGGTCGCGGTATCTATGTATCACGCAACACATCTCCCATGCTGATCCAGGTGGCGCGTAGCGATGCATGAGCCGAACCTGGCTGGAATGGAACCCGCACCTTTTTACTGCTTCTCTTGCACGATTCCGTCCAGCCAGTCGAGCAAATACTCTGCTCTCTTCACTCCCGAAATGTCTTTGAGGGTGGAGTAGATCAATAAGGAGACATGAAAAACCTTCCCTCTAGCGCTTGAGCTTCCAGCCTGCTATACTTTGAGCAAGGTCTATGAGACGTTGTTTTTCAGGCAAGGAGAAGCTCTTTTATGCGCTATCAAACGGATGCCCCCGGCGACTGGGGCCGCATGCACACGACTCCCCACGTACAAACCTCGACGGAAACGCTGACGATGATCGATGGCTGCAAACTGTTTTTACGCAGCTGGAAAACGGAGAGCCGCACGGTGCTCCTGCTCATGCACGGCCTGGGCGCGCATAGCGGCTGGTTTATCGACATGGGCAACGAACTGGCCGCACGCGGCCTGGCGGTCTACGCGGTGGATCATCGTGGCTTTGGCCGCTCCGAAGGTCTGCCGGGACACATCGAGCGCTTCGATCAGTATGTGGCAGACCTGGCGGCGGTGCTTGAGGAGATCCGCAGGCGTCATAGTAGTGACGGAGATCAGGCGCGTTTCTATGTGCTGGGACACAGTATGGGCGGGATCTTCGCCACGCACGTGGCGGCCAAACACGGCGAGTTGCTGGATGGCGTGATCTTCCTCAATCCCTGGGTACAGGATAGCTCAAAGGTCTCGTTAGGAATGACACTCGGCGTCTTCGGCGGCGGCCTGCGACGCTCGCAACGGCTCTGGCGCACACCCGGCGGCTCCGAAGGCATGACCACCAACCCCGAAGCGATCCAGATGCTGGAAGCCGATCCCTACTGGCGGCGCGATCTGACCGCGAACTTTCTTTTGCAGATCTTCCGCATGCGCTTGCAGATGCTCAACCTGGCGCGCGGCATCAGCGTCCCGGCCCTGGTCATCCAGGCCGAGCAGGACAAATCCGTCGTACCCGCCGCCACACATAAGCTCTACAAAGCACTGGGCAGCCGCGATAAAAGCTGGCACGCCTATCCCACCTATGCCCACGACACCGAATTGGAGGCCGACCGCACACAACTGGACAACGATATTGTAGAATGGATTCAAGCACACGCCGACGCTTAATCATCGATACCCACCAATGGTACCCGGCCTCATCAATTCTCACGCTCTCAGTGACGCATCCGCTCCCTTTTGCGACGATGGAGAACGACGGCGATAGAAACCGCGGGGCCATTTGAAAGGTATCGCAGATCGCTGGTGAACGTACTCACTCAGGGTGAATAAAAAGACGGGTCCAAGAGAAAGAGAGAGGGAATTATGGTCTATAGCTTGCGACAGGGGCTTGTCGCCAAACATATGCTCACAGCGCGCGAGATAGCAGAACTTGAGCAACTAACCGAAATCTGTAACACGCGTGAGCATCTGCTGATGCGGCTTGACTACAACCTGCTGGCACAGTCCGCTCCGCCAACCAATGACCTCTTCCTCTTCTATCAAGAAGATCAACTGGTGGGCTACCTGCTGCTGGACCGCTATCACAGCGATATCAAAGAAGTGACCGGCCTGGTCCATCCCGACTTCCGACACCAGGGCATCTTTCGCCAGTTGCTGGCAGCCGCGCGCGAAGAATGCCTGAGTCGGGGGATTCACCGTCTGCTCTTCACCAGTGAAACCACTTCAAGCAGCGGGCAAGTATTTCTCCAGGCGTTGGGGGCCGGACGCGAGTTCGCCGAGCACCGCATGCTGCTGCATGCATTTCAGCCGCATCGCCAGTTCGATGACCGCCTGCTCTTCCGCGAGGCTGTACAGGATGACACGGATGAACTGGCATTGATCATAGCTCCCGACTTTGGCGACTCACAAGAACAGGCGCGTCAGCATATCCTGCACGCCTGGGCACGCCCCAACCAGCGCTTCTACATCGCGACCTATGGCGGCGAGGATGTGGGCTGCGCGGAGCCAGTGGGAACCTTGCGCATTGAAGAGACACCTCAGGAGCTGGGCATCTATGGCTTTTTTGTCCGCCCGGAGTATCGCGGACGCGGCCACGGGCGCCAGATTATCGAAGAAGCCATCCTCACCACCCGCGAGAGCAGCTCCAAACCCATCATGCTGGAGGTCGATACCAACAACCTGACCGCGCTCAACCTCTATCGCTCGCTGGGCTTTGAGATCGAGCGTACATATGTGTATTATGGGCTGAAACTTGATTAAACGATATATCGTTGCAAAAACGGATTAAATGGTGGCTAATGTTCCTTCGTGAAGGAACATTAGCCACCATTTAATCCGTTTTACGCTTTTGCGGTCTGTTGAGGACTTTTCAACAGCAGAAATGTGATCGCGGCCATCGCTAATGAGAGGGCAGCTCCAATAGCGAAGGTGATCTGTGGAGTGATCCAGGGGCCAACAAGCGCCTGCGTTAGCGGGCCAAGCATGATAGCCAACGAGATGGCTGATCCACGTATACCCATCACCTGGCCACGATTTTTATCGGTTGTGGCCCCCAGGTAGATCGTACCCATAGCCGGTGTGATCAGGGTACTTCCCAATCCTGCCAGGGCTGCGCCCACCAGCAGAAGCGGATAGAGGGGAGCAGCAAACATAAACACGTTCAAGGTGCCAAAGAGCAAACTTCCCATAACGATGAGCGGCTTTTTCGGCCATATTTCGCTCAAACGTCCCAGGAAGAGCGGGAAGATGGCCAGAGCCAGACCAAAGACACTGATAATCATCCCATACTGTGACGTGCTATAGTGGAGCACCCTCTCGAAAAAGAAGGGGTACTGCGGAAACACAAAAGGATACGTGAAGATCACCCCAAAATCAATCAGGAGAAATGGTATAAAGAGCCAGATTAAGCCAACGAAGCTCAATTCCTGCACCTTGTCCATTTTTGCCTCGCGCCTGACCTTTGGCTGGCGTGCCTCTGCCCGCACGTGCTCTGGCAAGGTTTCTGGCACCATAAACACGGCCAGCAGCGAGGCTGCCAACGCGATGCTCGCCGAAAACAAGAAGGGGGCGGTAAAGCCCAGTGCTTGATAGAGCAGGCCCCCAATGGCAGGACCAAGCGCAATTCCGGTGGCCTGGGCCGTCGTAATAAAACCAATCCAGCGTCCCTGTCTCTCCAGGGGAATCGTATCGCCTACCATAGACATAGAAACGGGTATCAAACCAGAAATCAACATGCCCTCTACGAAACGGGTGAGAATAAATAGCAGCGGGATATTCACAAATGCTAGAAACAGGTTGGTGACGATAAAACCACCCAGAGAAATAAACAGAATAGGTTTACGACCAATGCGACCAGACCACGTTCCCATTGGGGTGCTAAAAAGGAACATCCCCAAACCGAAGGCACCTTCCATCAATGCCAGGGTAGAGGCTCCCAGCCCCAGAGCTTGCAAACGTTGGGGAAACACGGGTATGATGATGGCAAACCCGGTCATTATCAAGGCAATGCAACCGATCAGGAACAGCAGCGTGACGGTGATAGATCGCGATGATTTAATAGGGGGATCTATGCTAGCTTTTTCAATTACCGCGTCATCCAGAGCGACGGTGGGTGTTGCCTGATCCAGAAGTGATGTATGCATGTGTTCCATTCTTTCCTTCATTCTATACATGTATAACTTGCGTTTTGCAAGTAACCTCTTTATATCTGTTCTTTTTGGCGGCTCTGAAACTGGAAAGCGCGCACGTGCACAAGATTGGTAAAAGTGGCGGCTCTGGCACTCCTCCATGCATTCATACTACACTCGCGGCACTACATATGTTCAACGAACAGATCTCATTGCGCGTACGTTCCTTTGAATGCATCTGGTAAAACATCCCTATTTCAAACAATATTCCCTTTGCTTATGTGGATTCTTCATGAAGAGAAAACCTGCAATGTGTGTTTCATACATCATTGCAGGTTTTCTCTTCATATTATACGAGTGGTTTTACTTACCCATCCAACGTGCTGATATCGCCCGTTGGTTCGCCCAGCTCGCGGGCACGGATCACGCGGCGCATGATCTTGCCGGAGCGCGTTTTAGGCAGCGAGGGCACGAACTCCAACTCGTCGGGAACGGCCAGCGGACCCACAGTGGTGCGCACATGCTGCTTCAGTTCTTTGGCCAGGTCGTCATTGGCCTCGAAACCCGATTTGACAATCACAAAGACCTTTACATGCTCGCCCTTAACATCATCGGGCTTGCCAATTGCAGCGGCCTCAGCGATGGCGGGATGGCTGACCAGGCTCGATTCGATCTCCATCGAACCCAGACGGTGGCCGCTGACCTTGATAACGTCGTCCACACGGCCCTGGATGCGGAAGTAGCCCAGGCTGTCTTTGGTCGCGGCATCCCCGGCGAAGTAGACATTCGGCAGGGTGTTCCAGTAGGTTTCGTAGCGCGCGGGATCGCCATAAATGGTGCGCATCTGCGAAGGCCAGGGATGGCGAATGACCAGGAAACCGCCCTTGTCGGAGCCAACCGAACGGCCATCTTTATCCACAATATCGGCCTCAATAGTGGGAAAAGGCCGTGTGGCGCTGCCCGGCTTCGCGGGAATAGTCATGTTCGGGGTAATCAGGATGGCGCCCGTCTCGGTCTGCCACCAGGTATCGACGATGGGTCGCGTACCACCACCGATGTTCTTGCGGTACCAGATCCAGGCTTCAGGGTTGATCGGCTCGCCCACGGTCCCCAGCAGGCGCAGGCTGCTCAGGTCGTGTTTGGCCGGCCATTCCTCACCAAAGCGCATCAGGCCGCGAATGGCCGTAGGCGAGGTGTAGAGGACGGTCACTTTGTATTTGGCGATGATGCTCCAGATGCGGTCAGGGGTGGGATGCGACGGCGTGCCCTCGAACATCACACTGCTCGCGCCGTTCATCAGTGGACCGTAGACAATGTAGCTATGTCCAGTAACCCAGCCGATATCAGCCGCGCACCAGTAGACATCATCGGGCTTGATATCAAAGACGAATTTCGTGGTGGCATAGACGCCAACGCTGTAACCGCCATGCACATGCACCACACCCTTTGGCTTGCCGGTGCTGCCGCTGGTGTAGAGAATATAGAGCATATCCTCGGCATCCATCTCCTCGCACGGCACCTCGGTATCTTCGGGGATATCGGCCAGCAGATCGTGCAGGTAGACATCGCGCCCCTCCTGCATATTCACATCCAGGCCCAGGCGTTTGACCACCAGCGTGTGCTCGATGGTTGGCGTATCTTGCAGGGCCTCGTCGGTAATCTTCTTCAGCTCGATCAGCTTGCCAGCGCGATAGTTGCCATCGGCGGTAATCACCACCGTGGCTTTTGAATCGTTAATGCGCCCACTCAGCGCGGGTGCCGCGAAACCACCGAAGACGACGTTATGCACGGCCCCCAGGCGTGTTACCGCCAGCAGAGCCGCCGCGAGTTCGGGGATCATCGGCATATAAATAGCCACGCGATCACCCTTTTTTACACCTAGCTTCTGCAAACCCTTCGCCATGCGATTGGTCAGCACGTACAGATCTTTGTAGGTGAGGGTGCGGCTGGAGCCATCGTCGGCGTCCCAGTAAAAAGCCACCTTCTCCCAGGTTGGCGTGCCCTTATGCCGATCCAGACAGTTGTAGACAATGTTGGTCTTGCCACCGTCGAACCACTTGAAAAACGGTTTGGTCGTCCACGCAAAGGTCTGCGTCCACGGCTCGAACCAGTGCAGTTCTTTGGCCATGTCGTCCCAGAACTCGAAACGGTTTTGCAACGACCACTGATAGAAATCCTCATAGTTGTCGAAGCCTTTGGAACGCATGTAGGCCATGAGATTCGAGTGCTCTTTTGCCTCCTGCGATGGCTCAAAGAGACGATCTTCAACCAGGATAGTGTCGGTGTCGTCGAAATGGAGATTGTTGCTCATCCTCAAGATGTTCCTCTCTACCTCAAATGGTAAGGTAAATACTTGCTTCTGCGCAAAACAGATGCACAAAAGGCTGGAATAAAGAACAAACGTATGCCAGGATGGTGTCTATGTATAAAGCAGAGATCGCTCTCTGCGGAGAGAATACTGTGTAGCAGAGCCTGACGCCAGATCAGGGAGTTTTCGGTCTCGCCAACGAGCACTCCGGGAGGAAGCGCGGCAATCGACCAGGTCCGCATCTCATCGAGAAAATCGTACCATACCTTCAGAAGCAGCGTCAAGTTTTTCGGTTTGCTTATAGCAAAAGGATTGGTCATCTAGATAACTATATAACATTCTTTTTGAAAAACAACTCCAGAGTGCCAGTGAGAAAAAAGGGCCAGCATTCAGAGCAATACACCACGAGTTATCATCGAGCTTGCGTACGCCAACTGCCCTTATACGCCATCGACCTGCCAGATAATCACCGTGGAATCGTTGGAAGCGGTGGCCAGATAGCGTCCATCGGGCGACCAGGCCATATCGATGATCGTGACATCCACACTTGCGGGCACCGAACCTTTTTTTGGTGGTAAGAAGACTCCATGCCCGTCCTGCACTCCAAAAAGCAGGTCCTGAACCTGGAGGCCATCCGACGTTTTTTTGGGCTGCTTGTTCTGCGTATCCCAGATATAGACCTGGCGGCTATGTTCGTAGCTGCCCGCGATATAGCGCCCATTGGGTGACCAGGCCAGGCCGTTGACCTGAACACCGATGATTATACCATTGGAAGCGGTTGTAGTGACATGGGCGGCAGGATCATCGGTACCCAATCGGAAGAGTGTTCTGGTTGTTAGAGCATCCGAGACAACAGCACTATCCAGGTCGCTGCTTAAGAGCTGGGCGCGTGCATGTGGCGACCAGGCCATAGCGTTTCTGCGCAACAGTTGGCCAGAAGAAGAGGTGCGCGTAGGGGTACTCAGCGATGGCTGGAGAACCTTCCCTGTTTTAACATCCCAGATCACTATATTGCCATCGGTGCGCAAGCCCGCCAGCAATGTGCCATCATTCGACCAGGCCAGATTTTCTACCTCCGCCGCCAGATTGTTTGATGATGTGAGCGGCCCTATTAACGACCTGACCGGGCCATCTGTTTTGCCACTTTGCCATAATTCCGCATTCGACGAGTTACCGAGGGAGACAGCCAGGAGATCAGCCACGGGCGACCAGGACAGCATAAAGTAATAGGGCTGGTCGAGGCCATTTGCTATGCTTTTGTCAATGTAAGCCAGTGGCGCACTTTGCTGATCCGAATTGATTATATACAAGCCTGGGCTTATAGCTGAGCCTTGTCTGCCTAAAACGGCCAGAGTATGCCCATCATCTGACCAGCTCATCATATTGCTATCGATGCCCTGGCTAAACTTCCAATCGCGCAGTGGTTTAGCAATAACCTGCGTAGTCCCGGTCTTCTTTTGCAGGCTCGCCCAGACATCCCAGAGCAGCACATGCGTGTCGTTGCCAGCGGTGGCCAGATAACGCCCACTGGGATGCCAGAGGACATTGGCGACAGAACCGGTGTGTCCAGTCAGGCGCAGCACCGGGACGCCTGGGATGAGCTTGTGCGGGCCTGGTGGGACGACTGAATTGCGCGCAAGTGATTGTGGTCTGCGGTGCAAGTAGTAGGCCAGACCTGTACCGCCCGCTGCCAGCGCTACGGCAGCGGCGGTGCTCCCAAGTAGCAAGCCGCGACGGGGAATTTTGCGCGCGGGAACCCGCGGCGTGGCCAGGGCTGTAGGCGCGCTGGTAATAGAGACTGGCCTGTCAGCTTGATCCGCTGCCTGTGGCGCAGAGAGCAACGTCGAGCGTTCGCCCATAGGTATACTCTGAGGTGGGAGCTGATATGCTGGATCGGGCTGTGCTATGGGTAAGGGAGTAGATGGAGTGCCCCGGTAGGTGGGTTGTGCAGCCGTCGAGCGCCTGCTCCAGGGGGCCAGTATCGTAGCCTCTGGGTCCGACGAAGTTGGCTGGAGCGCCCCTGGATGCAGGCTCTCTTCCAGTGCCTCGACAAAAACTGTGCTGGAGTCAAAGCGAGCCTCTGGTCGTTTTGCCAGGCCCTTGAAAAAGACCAGTTCAGTCGCAAGCGGCAACTGCGGATTGAACTGACGTGGAGACGGCGGCAGAGTTTGCATCTGTTTGATCAGCGTTTCAAGAGGGGTGGTGCCTGAGAACGGCTTCTGGCCGGTGAATAGCTGATAGGCGATAATCGTCAAGCTATAGTCATCGCTGGCGGCTTCGGCGTGGCCCTGCGCCTGTTCAGGAGCCATATACTCAGGCGTGCCAGCGCCAGCGTGTGTCTGGCTGTAGGCAGTAGCAGCGAGCAATTTAGCGATGCCAAAGTCTGTCAGCAGCAACCATTGCTGTTGCAACAGCATATTGGCGGGCTTGATATCACGGTGCAGCACCTTTTGCGCGTGTGCGTACTCGATGGCCTCGGCTGCCTGGCGCAGATAGGACAGACTTTCCGCGAGAGGCAGAAGCCCTGAAGCTGCGCTCATCCGGTCATGCAACGAGCCGCCAGTAATCAGGGGCATAATCAGATAGGGAATGATTTCATTTTCCACCTGTTCTTCGCCAAAATCATGGACTGGCAAAATATGGGGATGCTCCAGAGAGGCAGCGGTACGGGCCTCGTGCTCGAAAGCGCGCAGGTAAGCGGTTTCGCTGCTCAACGCAGAAGGGAGCAGCTTGGCCGCCACCTGGCGCTGAAGCTCGGTATCTTCGGCCTGCCAGACCTCTCCCATCCCGCCGTGCCCCAACGGGCGCACCAGGCGGTAACGTCCCAGCATTTTTCCGCCCCAATCAGATGTACGATATGTTTGCATGGTTCAAAAACCTCATATCTTCCTTGAAAATACTTTATACTTTCCACACAAGAATACTCGCGTGTGTATCCGCAAAGCTGGCAGCCAGCCACTGCCCATCATGCGACCAGGCCAGAGCACCTACCGAGTCGCGTATACCGCTTTCCAGCGCTCTGACCGGCCCCGTTCCTGTAGTGGTATTCCATAGATAGATCGCGCCATTGCTATATCCAATCGCAAAGTCAGGACCGCTAGAAGCTGGATTGCCCACAATCGTAACGGGAGTAAGGGCTGTAGCCACAGGTAAGTTCAATGGTTGCACCTGGGGATTCGTTCCCTGCCAGTTCCAGAAGGCTGGCCCGCCATTACTGCTGCCAGCGGATGCCGTAATAATCTGTTTGCCATCAGCCGACCAGACCACGTTTCCCAGTTGCAGTACATTTAATGCCGCCTCTTCTGGCTCTTGCAGAAGAGTGAGTGCTTGCCATTGTGGTGTCTTCCCGGCAAACTTCACCTGCCCAATCTGGATACTCTTCGCCAGGCCGATGGCAATGGTGGAACCATCGGGTGCAATGGCCAGTGAGGTGAAAATGTCGTTGAAACTGGCAAGTTGCCAGCGTTGTAAAGGGTGCTGCGTGGGGTCATCTATGAACAGCAGCGTTTTATTGCCGCCAGGGGTAGATATTTGTTCTACCACCAGCAGATACTTTTCCTGAAACCACCCAACCCCCTGCATTTGATGCGCGGGATTACTTGCCGGGATGAGAAGAGTCGGCGCACTTGTGAGCAAGAGCGTATGCGGGTCTAACGTTTCGATATTCATAGAAGCTAGATCGTCCAGACCCTGATTATCACTGCTCACCGAAAAGAGAGCCAGGTGCGTGCCATCAGCGGACCACGCCGCTACCGGCAGTTGATTATATCCTGGCAAGGATAGCCGTTGGTGCAGTGCTGGCGGTTTGTTGGGTTGCTGGAGAAACCCATCAATATCCCAGGTAATAATTTGCCCATCTTGCTCAGAAAGCGCGGCTAACAGATGGTGCTTGGGTTGCCAGGTCAGTGCGTCGGCCTTATAATTGAAGCCCGTCAATGTATAGAGCGGCGCATCTGGACTGCGTGGAATGGGAGTGTGCGTAGCTACGGGGGGAACCACCCCCACAAGATTGCGCTTTGAGACCAGTTCCCAGGCAGTCAGTCCGCCACCAACAGCCAGCACGGTGACTGCGCTACCAGCCAGCAGAAGGCTGCGCCGGGTGAGCACAGGTTTGTCAGGTCCGGTACGAACGGTTTCCTGCTCATTAGTCTTGAATTCTGGTGGCGAACCAACAATTCTGCCAGTAGTTGGAGAGGATACTGACGATGGATATGTCCCTTCCATAAGCGCGCCTGTCACCGCGTCTTGCAGAGCCTGCACAAAAGCGCTGGCCGTGGCGGGACGCTCTGCTGGCTCTTTAGCCAGACCTTGCAGCAACGCCTGCTCGAAGGCCGGGGAGAGATGCGGATTGAACTGGCGGGGCGCAGGTGGCGGCATGGTTAAATGCTGAATCGTGGTGGCATAACTGCTCTCCGCCTGAAAGGGCAAACGCCCCGTGAACAGATAATAGGCCACCACCGCCAGGCTATAATTATCGCTGCTGCTCACCGCGTGGCCGCTGGCCTGTTCTGGCGCCATATACAGAGCGGTGCCGAAGCCCTGGCCGCTGGTCGTCAGCGGGGCGGCATCGGTGAGCATGCGCGCAATGCCAAAATCCGCCAGCAGCAGCCAGCTATGATCGCGCAAGAGCATATTTTCGGGCTTGATATCGCGGTGGATCAGCAACTGCTCGTGAGCATAATCGATGGCTTGCGCCGCCTGGGCCAACAGGGTCAGCGCTTCTAAGGTGGGCATCAACTTGCGCTGCCGGGTGTAGAACGCGATGCGGTCAGCCAACGAGCCACCACTGATATAGGGCATCACAAGATAGGTGATTACGCTCTCATCGGGCAATGTCTGTCTACCATAATCATGCACCGGCAAAATATGGGGATGATTCAGCGCCGCAGCCGCCCGTGCCTCCCGTTCGAAACGCTCGACATAGGCGTGATCCTGCTGCTTGCGCGCTGGCAGCGTCTTTATAGCCACCTGGCGATGCAAACGGGGATCTTCTCCCAACCAGACATCTCCCATGCCCCCGCGCCCCAGGCGCTGGAGGATGGTATACCGTCCGAGGGTCTCGTTGATGCGCTGTGGTTGGAGATGATCGCTCATACTGTCCAGCTTCCCACTAGAACATGAAAAAAAAGACGCGCTGCTGTCCGCGCCTACTTTACCATAATCCGCGCGCTTTGTCTAAAATACAGATGGTTGTCCCATATCTGTCTTTTTCAGCAGCCTACATCTCCACCCAAACCGCCCCCCGCTGCGAACTTTCGACCACACGTGTAATAAACTGCATGCCGCGCAATCCATCATAAACAGTGGGATAGCCGCCCTGAAGTGCTTCGCCTGACTCGACGCGGCGAATGTCGGCGCAGGACAATTTGTAGAGGTTAGCAAAGGCTTCGAGGTAGCCTTCTGGATGCCCTGGTGGGATGCGCGTCAGGCTACGAGACTCGTCGCTCATATAGCCCTGGCCGCTGCGCAGGATCTGTTGCGGCTGACCTGGGCGCTTGAGGATGAGCGTGTTCGGCTCCATCTGCTGCCATTCCAGGCCAGCTTCACTACCATAGACGCGAATACTCAGCGCGTTCTCTTCGCCCGCTGCGATCTGCGAGCAGGTAAGCAGGCCCTTGCCGCCGTTTTCCAGGCGCAGCAGAATATTTGCATCGTCATCGAGCTGGCGACCCTCGACGAAAGTAGTCAGGTCCGCGCAGACTGAGGCGATCTGCAAACCGGTGATATACTCCAGCAGGTTCGCGCCGTGGGTGCCAATATCACCGATACAGCCCGCGATACCTGACCGGGCGGGATCAGTGCGCCACGCGGCCTGTTTGTTGCCAGCGTTCTCCACTGGCTGCATCAGCCAGTCCTGCATATACTCGACCAACACTTTGCGGATTGTACCAAGCTCGCCCTGCTGCACAAGATGGCGCGCCTGGCGCACGGCGGGATAAGCAGTGTAGTTGTGGGTGAGCGCGAAGACAAGCTGCTTCTGCTCGACCAGCGCGACCAGATCCTGCGCCTCAGCCAGTGTGAAGGTCATGGGTTTGTCACAAACGACGTGGATGCCGTGTTCCAGAAAGACCCGCGCGACGGGATAATGCAAATGGTTGGGCGTGGTAATCATCACCACATCAATACCATTGGGTAGCCCGGCCTCGATACGGGCCATCTCCTTGTAGCTAGCATACGAACGCTCCAGAAACCATGCCTGGGCAGAGGCAAGGGCACGTTGTGGATCGGACGACATCGCGCCCGCGACGACCTCAATCTCCCCATCGAGTTCAGAGGCGATGCGATGGACGGCGCCGATAAACGAGCCCTGACCACCGCCGACAATGCCTGCACGCACTCTACGCTGTTTGATATCCTGTTTCATCTGTTCCACCACTCCTCTCAGCTTATTTCAACCCCAGGATGCGATAATTAGTCTGCTCATCCTGCGTACCGCCTGCAAAGTCGTCGAAGGCGCGCGTGGGCGTATCGATCAGCATGCTTTTGATGAAAGCCGCACCCTCGCGCGCACCCTGCACAGAGTCTTTGATACAACATTCCCATTCAAGCACGGCCCAGCCGTTGAAGCCGTTTTGCGTCAATTGGGAGAAGACGCATTTGAAATCGACCTGGCCGTCGCCCGTGCTGCGGAAACGTCCGGGCCGGTCCCGCCAGTCCTGATAACCGCCGTATACGCCTGAACGGGGCGAAGGATGGTATTCAGCATCTTTGACATGGAAGGCTTTGATATAATCTTTATAGATATCCAGGTAGCCGATATAATCCAGGCATTGCAGCACAAAATGCGAAGGGTCATATAGAATACGCGCGCGTGGATGGTTGCCAGTAGCTGCCAGGAAACGCTCGAAGGTCACGCCGTCGTGCAGGTCTTCGCCGGGATGGATCTCGTAGGCCAGGTCAACACCGTACTCGTCGGCAGCATTCAGAATAGGCTGCCAGAGCTGGGCCAGTTCGCGGAAGCCCAGTTCCACCAGGCCCGCCGGACGTTGTGGCCAGGGGTACATGGTTGGCCAGAGCAGCGCGCCCGAAAAAGTTGGTACGACGCTCAGGCCCAGGTTGCGCGAGGCTTTGATGGCCTGGATCATGCCGTTGACGGCCCATTCAGCACGCTCTTTGGGATGCCCATGCAGATGCGCGGGGGCAAAGCTATCGAACTGGACATCGTAGGCCGGGTGGACCGCGACCAGTTGACCAATCAGGTGCGTGGCCAGCTCGGTGATCGCCAGGCCATTGCAGCGTCCCTTCAGATCGTCGCAGTACTGCTGGGATTCAGCCGCCTGCTCGATATCGATCAGGCGGCTATCCGAGGTAGGAATCTGTACACCGATAAAGCCCTGTTCTTTAGCCCAGGCTGTGATATTCTCCAGCGTATTATAGGGGGGGAGGTCCTGCGCGAATTGCGCGAGAAATAAGGCTGGTCCTTTGATCTGTGCCATGTTACTTATTCCTTTCATTCATCCCAATTCTGTATACCCGCTTCAAACGCTGCTGGCCGGGTACACGAGCTGCTTAAAGTGATGTGCTGACCTTCATGGGATGCCTGTAAAAACGCCTCGATGGTGTCGAGCACATGATAAGCTAGTTCACCATTGGCGCGATGCGGACGATTTGCGCGCATAGCACGGGCCATATCCGCCAGGCCGAGGCCGCGACTCTGCTCGGTGTAGCCATGCGTTAAGGGGATCTCCCGCCACTCTTTTTCCCCGGCCCGGCGCAGATAGACCGGGCCGCCGAAGGTATTAGGATCGGGCACGCTGAGTGAGCCTTCGCTGCCATAGATTTCGATGCGAGGAAGCTGGTGGTGCCAGATATCGAAGCTGGTGATAATCGTGCCAACCGCGCCATTGGCAAAATCCATCACGCCCGTGATATGGGTTGGCGTATTCACGGGGATCGTCGTGCCAGCTTTGGGGCCGTTAGTAATGGTGCGTTCGGGAAAGGTGATGCGCGTCGAGGCCGTCACGCGCTTGATCGGTCCTATCATCGCGATGAGGGCGGTGAGATAATAGGGGCCCATATCAAACATTGGTCCGGCGCCCGGCTGATAGAAAAAATGGGGATCGGGATGCCAATTTTCCATGCCATGCCCCAGCAGAAAAGCCGTGGCCGCGACAGGTGTACCAATAGCCCCGTCATTCACCAGCTTGATGCAGGTTTGCAAGCCGCCGCCCAAAAACGTATCGGGCGCGCACCCTACCCGCAAGTCTCGCTCCACAGCAGCCTGGAGAATAGCCTGCCCAGCGGCGCGGCTGATCGCCAGTGGCTTCTCGCTGTAGAGCGACTTGTTAGCGGCCAGTGCTGCCAGCGAGATTTCCGCGTGTGCAGCGGGCACGGTCAGGTTCACCACAATCTCGATCTCTGGATCGGCCAGCAACTCCGCCACGCTGCACGCCCTGGGGACGCCAAATTTCTCCGCCTGCGCCTGCGCGCGCTGTATATCGATATCCGCACAGGCAACGATGCGCAGATTAGGAAACAGCCGGGGCGCGTGTAGATAGGCAGAACTGATGGTCCCGCATCCGATAATTCCTACAGTGGTTGGCGTGTGCATACTATATTCCTGGTCTTCACTTTCATCTTGCCTCTCAGGCGCGTGAACACGATGGTCCCTCTATGATAGAATAGCATATCAATTCAATGAAAGAAGTACATGCTTATGAACGAGTTACAGGTAGCTCTCCAACTCTATACTGTACGCGACGAAACGCAGCGCGATTTCGCCGGTACGCTGAGACGCGTGGCCGAACTGGGTTACGCGGGCGTGGAATTCGCGGGCTATGGTGATCTCTCCGCACAGGCCATGCACGAGTTGCTGGCTGAAACAGGTTTGCGCGTGGCTGGTACACACCTCGGCCTTGACGCGTTAAGCGACGAGCAGCTAGAGGCGTCTATCGCCTATGCTCGCGCTATTGGCTGCCCCGCGCTGATTTTGCCCTGGCTCGCACCAGAAGGGCGCACCTTTGAGGCTCTGGCCACGATCGCGCCGCAACTGAACGCTATCGGCCAGCGGTGCCACAAAGCGGGCCTTGTTTTTGGTTACCACAACCATAACTTCGAGTTTGCCAGCCGCGCCGGCCTCACCTGGCTCGACGCGCTGTTAGAGGCCACCGATCCCGCGCTGGTCAGGGTCGAGCTGGATATGTACTGGGCAGCTTTCGCCGGACACGATCCGCTGGCATTGCTCAACAGACTGGGCAAACGGGTCGCGCTGATCCATTTCAAAGATATGGCCGCGGACCGTTCCATGACCGAAGTCGGCCAGGGTACGCTGCCTATGGCAGAGATGGTCAGTTTCGCATACCAGCACGGTATCTGGGCCGTGGTTGAGCATGACCATCCTACCCTGCCCTCGTTGCAGAGTGCGCGCGTGTCCGTGGAGTATTTCAAGCGCTAGAAGATGGTATAATACTGTCATTCCAGCCTGTTCCATTGTGCTCACTACAACGATGTATCTAAAAACAAGGAGTTGGCCTCATGACGACCTCGGAGAATCTCCCACAGTCACCACATTTTCTTGATATGCACGCGATGGCGAACCCCGACAAGGTTGCGCTGATCTGCGGTGAACGCTCACTGACATATGTCGAGTTGAATGCGCGAGCCAGGCGCGTGGCTAACGCGTTGCACAAACTGGGTGTGCGAGCCGGTGATAGGGTGGCGGTAATGGCCCATAACTCTATCGAACTACTCGAAATTGCCGGTGGCCTTTCAAAGCTCTCGGCCATTGGCGTGCTGCTCAACTATCGTCTGCGCGCCAGTGAAGTAGCCTACATCCTCAACGATTGCGGGGCAAAAGCGGCGCTGGCAGCTCCAGAGCTGATGGAAGTGGTCGAGCAGGCGCGGGCCAGTGTGACAGGCGAAACGATCTATATCGCTATTGGCGACGAGACTCCAGCGGGCTGGGTGCGTTATGAGACAGTACTGGCGCGGGCCAGTGCAGAGCCACCAGCAGGCGCAGGTGGTCTGGGATCAACGATGAGCTACACATCCGGCACGACGGGCAAGCCGAAAGGGGCCTATCGTCCAAGCGGCGTCCCTGCCGAGGACGTGATTCGGCTGATCCAGGCGTTTGAGCTGACCAGCTCGGATGTTCATCTGCTGGCCGGTCCCTACTATCATAGCGCGCCGAGCTTCTTTGTCTCGTTGCACACGCTGCTGGGCGCGACGATTGTGGTCCAGCCAAAGTACGATGCTGTAGAAGCCCTGCAACTGATCGAGCGCCACAAAATCACCACGACGTTCATGGCCCCCACGCTTCTGCAACGGCTGTGCGACGTACCGGAGGAGATCTTTGCACGCTACAATACCAGTTCATTGCGCGCGATCATTCTCGGAGGCGCGCCCTGCCCGCATATTTTGAAGGTGCGGGCCAGCAAGCGTTTCGGGGAGAGTTTATGGGAGTTTTATGGCGCGACAGAGACGGGAGTAGTGACGCTACTGCGGCCTGAGGACCAGTTGCGCAAACCAGGCTCGTGCGGCACTGTGGGTCCAGCCCAGGAGATTCGTCTGCTGGATGCTGAGGGCCAGGAAGTACCCGTAGGCACGGCGGGCGAGATGTGGGCGCGCAACCTCTGGCTGGCCAGGTATTACAACAAACCAGAGGCCACAGCCAGCAATATGCGCGACGGTTTCTTCTCTGTGGGAGATATCGCCTACCGCGACGCCGAGGGCTACTATTTCATCTGTGACCGCAAGATCGACATGATTATTTCAGGCGGAGCCAACATCTACCCGGCAGAGATCGAGGCCGTACTAACGGCGCATCCTGCGGTGGCAGATGTGGCCGTCATCGGCATCCCTCACGCAGAGTGGGGCGAGTCCGTCCAGGCCGTGGTCGAGCTGCGTCCAGGAGCCAGCGCCACAGCCGAGGAGATCATCGCCTTCTGCGCGCAACGCCTGGCCGATTACAAAAAACCGCGCGGCGTCGCGTTTGTAGACGAATTACCACGCAACCCCGCTGGTAAACTGCTCAAAACAGCCATTCGCGCCCCCTACTGGCAGGATGTGGGACGGAAAATTTAGGCAGCCGCATTCGGGGCATGAAACAGGCCACTTGTCACAGTTGGCCGCTGTGATGCGTGCCAGAGAAGAGGCACAAACCTCTCTCTACTGGAGAATGCATGACAGAAAGGAAAACTGATGGGTTTTCAGCAATATCACGAACCGGCATCTGAATTATCGAGCCAGACGCGCACATTTGCGCGTATCATCGCTTCTTTGCAAGAGGAATGCGAGGCCATCGGCTGGTACGAACAGCGTCTAGCCATTGAGACTGACGAGGAAGCGCGTAAAATCATGGCACACGCGCAGGAAGAGGAATTCCTGCACTTTTCAATGGATCTCGAATTTTTGTTGCGGCGCAATCCCAAATGGCGCGTCGCCGCGAAAAATATCCTCTTCCACAGTGGCGACATTGTTGCGAACGCTGAGCGTGGTGAGGAAGCAGAGGAACACACGAATTAGTAGCACAAGGGATACCTGCGCTATTTTCGCGTCTGGCTAAGCACATACGATCAAACGACTGAAGCTATCATTGCGTGCGCAATCTTCAGTCGTTTGATCGCCTATTTTTTCTGCTCCTGGCGCCCATTAAAACAAGCATATTTTTGTGGGTAAGCACTCCGACTTTTGACACCACACAGATGATCTGCCGCTCATCTGTGTGGTGTCGTTCTCATGTTGAGACCCACACCCCTCAATTTTGAGACGGAAGTCCCCCATGTATGCGATACCTTGAATTCTTCGCGTTTCGATTCTATACTCCTTTTACAGTAAGGTGTTAATAGATTTCCCTTTTTAAGAATCTTTACATTCTTCGTACTTTTGTATTACTGATGAATATATGTACGAAAAAACTCTCCTCTTCTGAAAGGAGGCATAACAGATGTCAAACGTGTCTGAAAACACGGGAGGAAGCGATCTGATCGTCTATCCTCTCGATCACATGCGCGACACGGCGGCCAAAATTCTGGCTCAGGCTGGAGACGCCCAGTCCCGGCACGATCAGCTCTGGCGACAGATCCAGGATTATATCGATCAGGACTTTGATCCCGGCTGGGGACGAACCGTTATGGAGTGCGTCCAGCCTTACACGGCACGTCTGCGGGCTACCTATGACTGGCAAATTAATCTGGCCACCGCACTCTTCGATGCGATTGATGCCATTGAGGGAACCGACAACAGGATTGATCAATCTTTTATCCGTCACCGAGGTCAGCAAGAGACGCCATGAAATGAGGAAAGAGAACCTCTCAGGGAGAGAGAGAGGTGCAAGGAGGAGTATCATGGGAAAAAAGCCGAGATATCCCGATAAGCACGCTGAAACCAAGATCATTGATCCATTATTGGCCTTTCGGGGCAAAGTCGGGCCGCTCAATCAAATCCACAATGATTGTATGCAGGCCTTCACCACCACGATCATGGGGTTGTTAACCGGCTCAGATGGAGGAGTCGAATTTCAAGGACCAGGAGCCAACGCCCTGGGCGAAATGGTGGGACAGTTTCTCGACATCGAGCGCCAACTGGCCGGCGCCGATCCCTTCACTCTAGAGGGGCGCTTGCAGGATGCGGCAGTCATTGGAGAACGATACGCGCAAGATCTGCTGGCCACCCTCAATGGACGATCCCTCGGACAGACCTCCACGCGCCCCAAAACATCGATGTTTGGTGATTTATTGGACGGAGGTGACGGTGATAACGAAGATGAAGGTGATCCGAACGAGGCTGCGGCAGGCTTTCTCGGAGAGTATCAAGTGGACATGCGGGTGCCAACCAACGAACCTTTGCCCGATCCACCTGATATCAACGCGGGGACAAGCTCTGGGTCATCAAGCTCCTCTCAAGGCTCGAATGCGGGCTTTATAAAGACTCTGGGGATTGAGGACGATGGGGGTGAAGGGGGCAATAGGAATGGTTTTGATAGAAGTATTACCAATACCTCTCAGTTAAACCCCAACCTTCCTGCCCAGTTAAATGATGGAGGAACAATCGAATCTGGTGGGCGTAGTGGAGGTGATCGCCCTCTAAATGGTCCTCCAAACAGTTATGTTACTACTTCAGGGGGACATGTCTTGATTTATGATGAACAGGGTCGATTAATCTTCGACATAGATTCCAGCCGTATCAAAATGACAGTTTGGGATCAGGCTCCCAATGGACGTTTCTATCCGAGAGATATCAAGCTCGACGGACCCGTGCCTCCTGAGTACCGTGCTCTATTGCCGTGATCTTATAGAATAATCTAAAAGGAGTGTTACAAAATGAGTGAAGAACGTTTACTCAGATTAGGTTACAAAATACATCTCATACAAGGGGTAAAAATAATGCTGCCTCCTTACCTACTGATACAGGGCGGTCCTTTTTTCATTGGTAGTGATCCCCAAAAGGACACTGAGAGCTACGACGATGAGCAACCTCAGCATCAAGTTACCATCAATGATTTTTTTCTTGCGAAATATCCGATGACAGTCGCAGAGTATCGCTGTGCTGTAGATGCAGGTGGCGTGAGTAAGCCAGAAGCGCAGGTGATTGCATTTACTGAAAACGATTCAGATCCAACTCACCCCGTGCCAATTTTCCTCACTTGGGAAGACCAGTTACAACATCCAGATTTCCCCGTGAGAGCACTCAAAAACTGGTTTGAGGCTTTCAAGTATACACAATGGCTAGCTGGTCTTACTGGGCAAGCATGGCGTCTACCAACAGAAGTAGAATGGGAAGTAGCTGCAAAAGGAACAGAGAATCGCCGATATCCATGGGGAAATGAATGGGAGCCTGAAAGAGTCCAATCACGATGGAACCAAGAGGCAATCTGGGACATCGGACCGATTGGGACCCATCCTCAAGGAGCTAGCTCTTACGGAGTAGAAGATATGTCTGGCAACGTTTCCGAATGGACAAGCTCGCTCTATCGCGCGTACCCCTACAATTCTCAAGATGGCCGGGAAAATCCGACCATTCAAGATGAGTATGTGGTAGCAAAGGGAGGATCATGGCTCTCAGATCCGCGTCAAATGCGGACAACCTTTCGAGATGATGAAGCTAATCAGGTGAATGTTGGTTTCAGACTTGCTCTTTCTCGATAAATTCTAAGAGATAGATCGCTTCCCAGGCAGCAGGCTGACAAAGATGCCCGCGAGCAACTCAAATTATGGGCAAACAGGAAAGCAATCCCCAAAACTTGATTTTCAGCTCGCCATCAACTAATCTTATACCATGAGAACTTCTCACAAGAGACGCTATGCCTGGATCAAAGGAGATGCACAATGGGAGTACAAGGAAGCGACACACCTGCACGCCAATGGAGCTATACTAGCGGCACCAGCGACACGCCGCTGCTCGGCCTGACCATCGGCGATCTGTTTGACCAGACGGTTGAACAGTATCCCGACCACCCCGCTTTGATCGCCCGCCAGCAGAATATCCGTCTGAGCTATCGTGAACTCCAGACGCAGGTGGATCAATGCGCGCGCGCGATGCTCCACCTGGGCATTACAAAGGGGCAGCGAGTCGGGATCTGGGCGCCGAACCGCTCGGAGTGGTGCATCACCCAGTTCGCGACCAGCAAAATCGGCGCGATCCTCGTGAACATCAACCCATCCTATCGTCTGAACGAGGTCGAGTATGTGCTCAACCAGTCGGGGTGCAGTGCCGTCGTCATCGCCGCGTCCTTCAAAACCTCTAACTATACCGAGATGATCGCCACGCTTGCCCCGGAACTAACGCACAGCGAGGTCGGCAAGCTCCAGGCCGCGAAGTTACCGCGACTCACCACTGTCATCCGTCTGGGTGAGGAGCGCGTACCCGGCATGTTGCCCTGGACTGAGCTGATGGCGCTGAGCGAGCGGGTCAGCACGGAAGAATTGCGCAAGGTGCAGCGTGAGCAGGAGTTCGACGATCCAATCAACATTCAGTATACCAGCGGGACCACGGGCTTTCCCAAAGGCGCGACCCTCAGCCACCACAACATTCTCAACAATGGCTATTTTGTAGCGCGCCTGCAACATTTCACGCACGAGGACAGGTTGTGCATTCCCGTGCCGCTCTATCACTGCTTTGGCATGGTCATGGGCAATCTGGGCTGCGTCTCGCTGGGAGCCACGATGGTCTATCCCTCCGAAGGTTTCGAGCCACAGGCAGTACTGCAAGCGGTACAGGACGAACGCTGCACCTCGCTGTACGGCGTCCCCACGATGTTCATTGCCGAACTGTCCCACCCCGATTTCGCGCAGTACGACCTGAGCAGTCTACGTACCGGCGTGATGGCCGGCTCACCCTGCCCGATTGAGGTGATGAAGAAGGTGATCTCGCTGATGAACATGCGCGAAACAGAAATCTGCTATGGGATGACAGAAACGTCACCGGTGTCGTGTCAGTCACGCGTCGATTCTCCGCTCGATAAGCGTGTGAGTACCGTGGGAACGATTCACCCGCATCAGGAGGTCAAGATTATCGATCCCGCGACGGGCCAGGTGGTGCCGATTGGACAGCCGGGCGAACTCTGCACCCGTGGCTATAGTGTGATGCTGGGCTACTGGAACAATCCCGAAGCCACCGCCCAGGCCATCGATAGCGCCCGCTGGATGCACACAGGCGACCTGGCGACAATGGACGAAGAGGGCTATATTAACATCGTAGGGCGCATCAAAGATATGATTATTCGCGGCGGCGAGAATGTCTACCCACGCGAAATCGAGGAATTTCTCTATACACATCCAAAGATCGGCGATGTGCAGATTATTGGCATACCCGACGCGAAATATGGCGAGGAGATCATGGCCTGCGTGCAGCTCAAAGCGGGCGAGCAGGCCACCACCGAGGAAATTCGCGCCTTTTGCCAGGGCCAGATTGCGCACTACAAAATTCCACGGTACGTCAAATTTACCGAGACGTTCCCCCTGACCGTGACTGGCAAAGTCCAAAAGTATCTGATGCGCCAGGAAGCCATCAAGGAGCTGGGTTTAGAAAGCGCGGACTCTATCGAAACAGCATAGCCAACCATCCCAATCTTGGGCGAGGTGAGTGCTGGAGCGACGGGTACAATCGTATCCCGTCACTCCAGCACTCGTTTTGCGCAACGAACGGGCGTTGAAATGGTTCAACTCATCAGTTGCTTTTCGTGGGATGCTGATAATGGTGATGAGGAGATGATTTTCAGCCAGCAAACGACTGGTTTCAGTCCATATATCGATCTCAACAAAAAACATGACGGCAGCGCATGATCGTGGGAAGAAGTAACAGTCTGCCACTACTACCAGTGGAGTGGAAAACAGGACAGTATACTCCATTTTTCATAGATACATTGGAAATTAGTATTTCACCCGCTGGCATACAGTGAAAACAAGAGAGCAGTGATATTCCAGACGAGTGGAAGAAACGAGTGAGGTGAGTGGAAGGTCGCATGGCCTGGCGAGCCAGCTCGTTCGACCAGCAAAATGGAATAGTGGACTGACTCTTGAGTAGCTCATTTGTAGAGTAAGAAAGGGAAAACTTGATGCTCAAGTTGAAAAAGATCAGCGCCGCGTTTGTGTTAAGCCTGATGCTGGGCGTATCACTATTTTCGACCGGCGCATTTGCTCAGAGTGCTAACGCTAACTGGGGCGGCTTCGGTGGCGGCTTCGGTGGTGGCTTCGGTGGCTGCGGCGGGTGGGGGGGGGGGTGCGGAGGCGGGTGCGGGGGCGGTGGGGGTGGGAGCGGTGTGGATGGT
>CAXUEY010000022.1:0-20680 GCA_964250225.1 uncultured Ktedonobacteraceae bacterium
CTCTTCGCTATAGTCACCGGTTCGCCTGCACATACAAGCGGTTTCTTTTGACAGGGTGTATCCTACCAGAGTTTTGACGCGCTGTCAAGGGGTTTGGCGATGAATTTTTACAAACTGAAAGGATACGCAATAAAACGTGCCTCGACTCCCACAGGTCGAGGCACGTTTGCGATACAGTCGGGTTAATCGAGGTAATCTTTCAGTTTGCGGCTGCGGCTGGGATGGCGCAGTTTGCGCAGGGCTTTGGCCTCAATCTGACGGATGCGCTCGCGAGTCACATGGAATTCTTTGCCTACTTCCTCCAGGGTGCGGCTGCGCCCATCGTCGAGGCCGAAGCGCAGTTGGAGAACCTTGCGTTCGCGCTCGGTCAGGCTATCAAGCACATCCTCCACCTGCTCTTTGAGCAGCTGGTGGCTGGCCGCATCTGCGGGAGCGAGGGCAGTGTGGTCCTCGATAAAGTCGCCCAGGTGGCTATCCTCTTCCTCGCCAATGGGAGTTTCGAGGCTCACTGGTTCCTGGCTGACCTTGATAATCTCGCGGACCTTTTCTGGGGTGATCTCCATTTGTGCAGCGATCTCCTCAGAGGTGGGTTCGCGCCCCAGATCTTGCAGCAAGCGACGGCTGATCCGGATCAAGCGATTGATCGTCTCAACCATATGCACAGGAATGCGAATTGTGCGCGCCTGGTCAGCAATTGCGCGTGTGATAGCCTGACGAATCCACCAGGTGGCATACGTGCTAAACTTAAAACCCTTCACGTAGTCGAACTTTTCCACCGCGCGAATCAGGCCGATATTCCCCTCCTGGATCAGATCCAGCAGGCTCATACCGCGGCCAATATATTTTTTCGCCACGCTGACCACCAGACGCAGATTCGCCTCGGTTAAGCGGCGCTGAGCCTCCTCGCCATCTTCAACGATGCGATAGTTGCGGCTGGTCGCTGGTTTGAGCAATTCAGCTCGCCCCTGCTCCATGCGCTTGGCCAGGCGCACCTCTTCTTCAGCCGAAAGCAATGGCACGCGCCCGATCTCGCGCAAGTACATGCGCACAGGATCGTCCAGGCTGCTTTCAAGGTCAGCAACGACGATACCAAAGCCATCGGGCAGCTCATCCCATTTCGACTGGGCCTCCACCTCTTCCGGTCCCGGCTCCCAGTCCACGGGTGGCTCTTTTGTTGGGTCCAGGGCATCCATAGTCTCTTCGTCCTGTAGCTTAAACAAGTCAAACGACTCAGGTACTTCAATAGAGGTTGAAAAACTCTCTTCGCTTACAACATGAGCATGATTGCCCATATCGCTCACATCAAACATAGCATCCTTTTCACCTAAGACAGTCACATCAGTTGTCAACATGTTTCTCAACGCTTGTGTGTCGATCTCGACACGGTCATTGCCAACGAGATCAAGTACCTCTTGTTCTTGATTCACCATTCTTGACATCCCCCTTCAGAAAACAGGCGTTAAGGATAAACGAAGAAAAACACGATTCATCCTGTTTCCTGGTCCAAATTCATAAAAAGATGATTGCACTCAGCGCTATACCAATGGGCGAACTTCCGCCTGCTGTTATCCATGCAGACGCATCGCCGAGTCAAGAGTGAGTAACTCCCGCCTCACGACCATAAATTGATGCCACAACGCGCGCGCGGTTGCCGCATCCCCCACATCTTCAGCCTCTTTCAAGAGGTAACGTAATTCGGTCTCTGATCGTAACAAATGCGCCTTTTTTAGCCTGATTGCACATTGTCGGATATCCTTGACCAGGTGCGCCTCCTCACTGAGAGACATGTCCTCAACACACTTGCGTACCCGTTCTACCGTTTCCTGCAACGCGGCAGGCACCATCATTTCAAAGGGTTGATGTAAGGGGGAAGACTCACGTTGATACACTGAGTTGAAAATGCGGTACAACTCTCTCGTGTCTGTCCCAGCAAAGTCACCATCGTTTATTATACCACAAACATGCTCATGTAAGCTGGGATTTTGCAAGAGTAGCCCTAATAGGTGGTCTTCCAGGCATATTCCCTTTCTTTCCGCACTGCTCAATCCTCCCTGCGTTGCGCGTTGCGGCGTGTATCCTCCTTTCTCTGGCATTTCTATAACCGGGCGTTGCTGCCCATAAACGTGTTCCTGACGCGCAATCTTTGCGCGCTCGCTGTTGCGTTCCGAAAAATTAGCGACGACTCCGTTGATGGGCTGTCCGCGCTGGATACGCTGCAGCTCGTCGTTCAGACTACGCTCGTCCATGCGCAGTTGACCCGCCAATTGGCGCAGGTAGGCGTCCCGCTTGACCCGATCAGTGATCATGGCGATCACCGGCAAGAGCCTCTTCGCTGCCTCAGCCTGGCCCGCGGCCTCGCGTAAATTGAGGCCAGTGGTGCGCGCGGCAAAGTAATAGTCGATCAGCGGCAGCGGATGCCTGACGGCGTGCTCCCAGGCAGCGAAATCGCGTTTGATGACTTCATCAGGATCTTCACCCGCCGGCAATTGTAGCACGTTGATCTCGGCATCGATCTCTTCCTCCAGACGAATGATGCCGCGCGGCTCCTGTTTTCTGTACCCTGAGCGGGCATACTGGCTGCTCTGCGCCGGCATGGGCACCGGCACAATCGTTCGATCAAAGCCTTTGAGAGCCTCCTGAATGCCGTGTTCGGTGGCCGCGATACCTGCTGCATCCGGGTCCAGGGCCAGCGTGACCTGGCGGGTGAGTTTCTTCAACTGTTGAATATGCTTCTCGGTGATCGCGCTGCCGATACAGGCCACGGTCTGTCGAGTACCATATTGATGGGCAATCAGCGCATCCACATATCCCTCGACGATGATGACCTGCTTCTCCTGCTTGATAGCATCTCTGGCCATATCCAGAGCGTAGAGAACGTTATTTTTTTCAAAGAGCAGGGTTTGCGGCGAGTTGAGATACTTTGGGTGCTCATCACCAAGCACACGGCCGCCGAAACCGATGACTCTGCCGCGCACATCCCGGATGGGAAAGATCAAACGCTGGCGAAAGTAGTCATAAATGCCGCCCTCTCGTTCGCGCTCCCTGGCCAGGCCTCCCGTGGTCAGTTCATGTTCAGTATAGCCCTGTCCCAACAGATAGGTACACAGCGCATCCCAACGGTCAGGCGCGTAGCCCAGACTGAAGGTCATGACCGACTCTGAGCTGATGCCGCGCTCCTGGAGATAGGCGCGGGCCTCGGTTGCCTCGCGCGAACGCAAGAGCATTTGATGAAACCATAAAAGCGCATCCTCGTTGAGCTTGAGCAGCCGTTCTTTCTGGGCGTGCCGCTCGCGTGCTTCCTGGGGATCGCCACCGGGCAACTCGTCCACGGACACACCGACTTTTTCCGCCAGGTAGTGCAGCGCGTCCCTGAACTCAAGATTTTGCTGCTTCTCTACAAAGGTAAAGATATCTCCACCTTCGTTGCAGCCAAAACAGCGCCATGTCTGCGATTCCACAAAGACATAGAAGGAGGGCGTGCGCTCGTTGTGAAACGGGCAGCATCCTTTAAAGGATTTGCCTGACTTGTGCAGCGCAACAACCAGGGCAACCTCTTCAACCAGGTCGATTTTTGCTTTGATGGTTTCGATGAGCGATGACATAGGTTTTGTTCTGTCTTAATTCACTTGTTCCCCGCGTGGGGAGTCTTGTGCTACCAGACTTCGCATGAACGAGCGTTTGCCAGACCTCTGGCAGGGAGCGGAGTGCACAGTCCGTCCTTTCCTGTCTGGGAGTGGTAAGTAGTTACCACCTTACCTATCTCTGGCAGGGAGCACAATCCATGGACCCGTCCTATATAACGACTCAAGAGGTGGAAAGTTGCACCTGGACCTTCTGGTACCAGCGGCGTGGACACACTTCTGTGTTTCAACCAGGAGTGCAAATGGTCTTGCGTTCCTGATGCACTTCTGGAAGTGATGTGTAGGAAAAACGGGCCAACCGTTGACCCTATCATCTACTACGAAGAGAAACACCATTTGGATACACATTTCTTCCCAAATTTTGCAACGAAAGAATTTGCTTCTCTCGTTGATCTGCAAAACCCTGCTGGCTTTGTGTGATCGAGTTCTTTTATTGCTCGACGTACCTTTTGCGAAATCCCCGATCCGAGTTATCCACAATCGTGCCAGCATAAATAACTACTAATAAATATATTTTTAAAAAGATTTTTATAAAACAGTAGTAGTAGGGGATGTGGATAAGTGGATAACTTTGTGTTGGGCGCCGACCAGAAATCGCCTTCACGAGCCTCCAGCAAGGCTTGATGGGCATGTGGATAAATCAAATGCTGGGGTAAAACCTGTGGATAACCTGTGGGGAAATGGGGATAACTTCTTGTGTACCTGTGGATAACTATCGGTATTTAGAGTGAGGTTATCCACAGGTACAAGGTTATGTGGATAAGTTATCCACAGACCTGTGGATAACTTCTTGTGTACTATCCACAGGTTATCCACAAGTTATCCCCCGTTTTTGGCCAATGTGGATAAGTTATCCACACCCGATGTGGATAAGTCTTGTAGATAGATATCTGGATGTATTCACTGTGGAAATGTGGATAACTTTATCCACATTTTGTGTGGATAAGTCGCGTTCATCGATCTTTCAGGAAAGCAATGTGGATAACTTTTGGGCTGTGTCTATAGTTTTGCACATATTACTGGAGTTTTCCACAAAATGAGGCCATTTATCCACTGTCACCCTACTATCAGTGCAGATTTTCCCCCACCACGTTATCCACAGGTTGGGAAAATGTGGATAAGTTATCCACATGCGATGTGGATAAGTGACATAAATTACTTTATGACAATGATGCTATCACTATCATATATCATCACATCCAGAATTATCACGTTGTTTACTTTATGACAATGATGCTATCACTATCATAAAGTAATACATGCAAAAATTTACGATATAAATAACCTTACTACATGTTTCGCTGCTCTTGCATTGTGGATAGAATGTGGAAATGTGGATAAGTTATCCACAGTGGGTGTGGATAACTTTTGGTGTGTGTAATATCGCCCGCAAATTGACTTTATACCTGTTTTAACATTGTGGAAATGTGGATAACTTATCCACACCCACTGTGGATAACTCCATAGACGAACTTCGACGATGCGCGATTGTGGATAAATACCCAGACTTATCCACACTGAATGTGGATAACTGCTATATTGATATGCTGAATGTTATGGATGAAATGTGGATAGAATGTGGACATGTGGATAACTTATCCACAACGATTGTGGATAAGTCTTAAGTGTCTATGTTCGCATGCATTCACTGTGGATAGAATGTGGAAATGTGGATAACTTATCCACACCCGCTGTGGATAAGTCTTGTAGATAGATATCTGGATGCATTCACTGTGGAAATGTGGATAACTTTATCCACATTTTGTGTGGATAAGTCGCGTTCATCGATCTTTCAGGAAAGCAATGTGGATAACTTTTGGTATGACTCTGATTTGAATGGGCAGACGACGCTTTTCTCTCTCCTTCGCGTGCAAAATAAGCTCACCTTGAATTGGTGCTCAGATTGAGATATCTACCCGGCTTGATAAAAGGTTTTTGGCCAGGTAGACCCCGGTGAGGTATATCTAGCTGCTTTAGAAATATGTCAGATGACCCATGTACCCGCCCTTTTTTTCCAGTATGCTTGTACTGAAAAAGAATATGAGATCAGGAGGGTACAGCAATGACGAAAAGCTGCGTAATCGAGAGTTCCGTTGAGACTCAGGTAAATTTAGACTGCATGCCAGCGTATGCGCTGCTCGAAGACGATTTCTTCGCGACTGTGCCCGTGCGGGTGGTGGGGGGGGGGCGGCGGGGCGGGTGGGGCCGGGGGGGGGGGGGGGGGGGGGCCGCCCGTGGGGGCCCCCCCGCCGAGGAGGAGCTGTATACGTCGTTTGAGGAGGCGATCAGCGCGCGAGTAGCGGCGGTGAGTCACCAGTTGAATCATCTGCCCCATTCAACGACAAGTGCATGTTTACCCGCATTAGATGTTTGTTCTTGCAGATCCAATGAATGCGGCACGCTCTGGTCAGTGATCCCAGCTCGCATGAGCCGTTTCTGGCAAACGCGTCGGCGTGCTCTGACGCTGTTGTGCCTGGGCTTGAATTTGCTACTCCTGGGCTTCGATTGTATGGGCCTGCTGGTACTGGCTCGCTAGTTGTGTCCCAGAGGAAATAGAGAAGTGGGGGGGGGGGGGGGGTTTTGTAAGGGAAGGAAATAAAATATAATATAAGAATATTTCCAGCCTCACTTCTTTCTATGAAGAAAGATGCTTATAAACTGCTCCGAGGTGCTTGCGCCTCTGGCACATACTGTTCTGCGTGACCCAGAGGCGTAAACCAGAAGGCGCCAGCCAGCAGAAAGATGAGCAGGCCAATTCCGCCGTAGACCAGACCTACGTTCGCTGTTTGCGCAATCACGAAACCACCAAGTAGCGCACCCAGCGCGCCTGTTGGCCATGTAAGCACTCGTATAAAGGTGATGACGCGTCCAAGCAAGGCGTTGGGAACGATACGTTGCGTGATGCTGTAGGTGCTGATGAGGAAAAGCACATCGACACCACCGCGCAGGGACCAGATCATGAGGACGAGGGTATACCAATGGGTGAAGGCCATGAGCGCGGTGAGCAACCCCAGTACCATTACCGATCCCAGCGTGATGACTCCGAACGACCAGCGCTTGCGTAAGCGATGGGCCAGTAAAGAGAAGACAATGACGCCGAGTCCATCGCTGGCATAGAGCAGGCCTATCTGTGCGTCGCTCGCGCCCAGCCATTCTTTCGCATACCAGACAATCTGAACCTCAGCCGTTGGCAGAATAAAGTTGAAAAAGAGCAGCAGCAGGATGAGCCAGAATAAAAGTGGGGAGCGCAGGACGTAATGCAGTCCTTCAAGGATGGCCTGGCCCATTCCTGCCGCCACTTTCGTCTCGCCTGCGCTTGTGTTAAAGCTCCTCTTGATGAGCAGGAGCGTGGTAGCGGAAATGAAAAACGAGGCGGCATCGATTAAGAGCAACTGCGGGAGTGATACGCGCACAAGCAAGATCCCTGCTATCAGTGGTCCACTGATGCCAGCCATTGAGAAACTCGCCTGAATGTAGCCGTTGGCTGCTACCAGGTCATCCGCTTCGACAATACTGGGAATAGCGGCAAAATTGGCAGCAGTAAAAGCGATGGTGAAGGTTGCATTCACGAACGAGACGGCATAGATCCACCAGACCGACAACAGTCCCAGAAACGCCAGCAGGGGAATTGAGGCAATAACCAGGGCACGAGCACAATCGGTGAAAATCATGACGCGCTTGCGATTGGTGCGATCAACCCAGGCACCGATGCTTAAGCCGAAGAGGAGATAGGGCAGGACACTGAAAACGATGGTTAACGCAAGATTGAGCGGCGAATTGGTCAATTTGAAGATGAGCAAGGGCAGGGCAAAGCTTGTTACGGAACTACCAAGCGTAGAAATGCTCTGCCCACTCCAGAATTTCCAGAAATCACCTTGCAAACGCCAGAGAGGTGCATGCGCAAAGAAACCAGCCATGAAGCTTCCCTCCACCACAAACTAAGAATCGATGGGTTTGCTCGCATAGTTCTCCACTTCCTATGCGATCAGGCAAAACCCTCACTGTGAGTGTATGGTGCTTACAGCATATTTTTCAATCCATTTTCTATGCTAATAGCATAGGCCCGTTTTCAGCTATGCTTGAAGCATAGGAGAAGGCAAGAAATAATGGTCATTCACCAGTGTTGAAAAAGAGGTAGAGAGGCAAAATTTGTTTTGGTGGCTAAAAAAGAGCTACGGTTTTTTTGCTCTCAGGAGTTATCCACAAAAATTGTGGATAACTCCATGAAAAAATGTGCAAAAGTGACGATGTTGGATGTAGTATATTCCGCCATACAGGTGCGTTCTCAATTTCAACAATTCAACACGTATTGAAATAGTAACGCAAAAAGCTCCAGAGTCAAGCAGTGGCAAATTCAGTTTATTTCTAGCGAGACGCTCTGGTCGCTGCTCTGTTGTACTCCCATATGGGCCAGAACTTTATAGGCGCGCAGGATTTCTCCGATGCTCATGGCACTGGCGAGGTGGGATGTGCTTGTATACGGGGCATTCCCGGCGTAGACGCTGCCAATGCTGCCGAGCAGGTGCTCCTGCATATGCTGGCGAAATGGCTCAAGGATTTGCAGGCCTTTGCGCCAGATGTATTCCTTATAGAGATCAGGATGTGTTTCACGCGCGTTTGTTTGCTGCATGCTGACTTTGAGCAGGGTATCGATATAGGGGCCAATTAGCCACGACCAGACGCTACCCTGGTGCAGGACGTGTGGCAGTTCCATATGTCTCGCCGGCAGTTCTCCCCGATACGCGAGATCGTTTGGCGCGAGGCTGCGCAGACCATAGGGGGTCAATAAATGGTGTGTGACTGCCTCCAGAACTGCTGCCTGTTTACTGGTGTCCAGGATGGGGTAACGTAGCGCAGTGGCGAGCAGTTGGTTAGGGCGCAAACACGAGTCGTGGCCGCTGGGAGCGTCGATAACATCGTAGAGATACGCGCCATCCTGATACCAGAAACGCGTATTAAAGTTGAGCCAGCACAGCTCGCGCAGTTCTTTATAGTGCTGCGGAAGATGGTTGATACGCCCGCGTTTATAGAGGGTTTGCGCCCATTCCTGCATGAGCGAAAGGACGTGGTACCAGAGGGCGTTGACCTCGACTGCTTTGCCGGTGCGCGGCGTGACCGGTCTGCCCTGGTCGAGCGCGTTCATCCAGGTGAGTGCTCGTTCGGGCGCGCCGGTACGCAGCAGACCGTCGCCGGGGTCGAGCTGAATACCATAAGCTGTCCCCTGTATATAGTAGGCGAGACTCTCCTCCAGGCGCGGATAGAGTTCATCGAGCAGTTCGTAATCGTGGGTCGCGCACAGATATTTGTCGAGAGCGTAGCAGTACCAGAGTGTTATGTCCACGCTTGCATAGTCCTCATCTATCAGCGCGGGCCGTTGGACCGTGGGTAGGCGGTCGGGCAACAATCCCTGGCGGAAATGGCGGCCCAGAAAACGCAGCGCCCGTTGCGCCTCGCTATAGCGGCGCGTGGTGACGGTCAGGCCGGGCAGGGCAATCAAGGCGGCACGCGTCTGATCCGCGAGCTGATAATAGCCGGATGTGATGATTGGGATATGCTCGTCGATATTGGAAAAGAAGTCGGATGCGCCCGCGCGCCCCTCATAAGGCAGCGTGCGCCGGATGAGAAAGCGATCACCTGCCTGGTGAAGCAGTTGGAGAAATTCTTCCGCTCCAATGCCTGGCTCTGCTGACGCGCTTAAAGGCAGCACGGGCAAGCTCTGGATCGCGCCGCCGCCTTCGCCAAAATAGCTCTGGCTCGCAAGCAGGCCACGCTGATAATCGAGCGCCTGTGCGTATAATTGGTTGATCCGCTGCTGCTCAAAATGGTGCGGCCTCAATTCTTCGGCGGTGACAATCAGCGTCAGTGCCTGATCTGGGGCGAGCCTGGCGCGGACCACGCCGGGCAAGTAGAGATCGTCGTGATCCGGCAGACCCGCGGCCCGGTCGTGACGGCGCAGGAAGTGCCAGTACCAGACGCCGGTGGGCAAAAATTGCGGCGTGTTCGCGGGGTCGCCACTGGCCAGGATATGATAGGGCGTGGCCTTGTGTCTGGCATGGATCGTGCAGCCGGCCATACCTTGCGGAAGGGTTGCGAATTCGTCGGCCTGCGGATCTGCATTGTAGGTGTGAACCTCAAACTGCCCAGCGGCGTCACCGTGCTGAGGCTGATCGTATGGGCGGTGCGCGACAAGTGGGAGCAATGACAGGGTCAGACCTGGCTGCGTGGCTCCCAGAGAACGAAAGCGCGAGAAGCCGGGGCTGCTGCCGCGCCAGGCAAGATTATCCGCGTTTGCCTGAGGCGTAGAGGTGCGCAGGACGCGATACTGGATGCAGGTCGTATTCTGCCCCTGAAGCATCCAGATGCGCTTCTCCAGAGTTACGCCATCTATTCCACCCAGGCGATAGGTAAATATGGGGAAGCCTTCTTCCATACGAAATGATTCCAGATGCACAAAACCGGCGGGATTGAGCGTACCGTCGCGATATTCGTTGGTGCCTAAATAATACGTTCGTTGGTCAAAATGAACCTCTTCATCGATTTTTGCTAGCAGCAGTTGTGGTACTGTCTCTTCTGGCAGGGCGGCGACCAGCAGTCCGTGCTGCATGCGTGTCAGGGTGCCGGCGAGTGTACCGGCAGCATATCCCCCCAGGCCATTGGTCAGGAGCCACTCACGTCCAGTGGTTTCAGCAAAGTTGCGACAAACGGTACGTTCAAAAGAGATGGGCATAGTTGTCCCTCCAAGCCCCTCAGCGCTGGAATGCGTACTTACGAAAAACTGCTCAGATATCTAACCATACTATTCTCTCCCTTTTCACTTCTAAGTGTAGCACAACGTTCGGGAAAATGGGACTGCTTTCACCGTTGAAATCTGGTGATGATGAATAAGAGATGACGGGGATTGTGACATACGGTCAAGATAGAACGTAATGAAAAGAGAGGTAATAGCAAGGTGCGAGCCTTGTCTGCTGGCGCTCTAGCAGACAGTATTATACTCTCATATTTTCTCTGTTCAGAGGAGGTTTTTTCATGCGATCTTTGCTTTTCCAAAAGCACTCCCGACGTATTTCCAGGCCCATACTCTTTGTCGGGGTGCTGGTTGTGCTCATGCTGGTGCTGGCCGCTTGTGGTAACGATAGTGGTTCGGGCAGTGTACCGACACCTAACTCCTCGACTCCCACTGTAACTGCCCCCAACGACCTGATTACTCATGGCACCCTGACGGTTGGGAGTGACACAACCTACCCGCCGCAAGAATTTCCAGATGCACAGCATGGCGGTTATACTGGCTTTGACATCGATCTGATTACCGCCATTGCCCAGCGCATGGGGCTGAAAGTGAATATCGTCAAAGCCGATTTCAACACCATCATTGATTCATTGCGTGCCAAACGCTACGATGTCGTGATCTCTGCTTTGACGATCAGTACTGATCGTCAGCAGAAGGTTGATTTCGTTCCCTATTTCAGTGCGGGTGAGTCGCTGCTGGTTCCCAAAGGCAATCCTAAGAAGCTCACGGCTATTGGGGATGCGTGCGGTTTGAGAATTGGCGTGCAGGATGGGACGGTTGAGCAGGCGGACACCAATACCGCTGATGCCGCCTGCAAAAAAGCTGGCAAGCCGGGTATCACGATTACTGTTTTGCAGAGCCAGACCGATGTGGTCCAGCTTCTGGCCAACGGGCGTGTTGATGCCACCTACCAGGACTCCCCGGTAACCGACTACTATCTTTCTCTGAACCCCGGCCAGTTTGAGGTCGGTGGTGCGGTGGTCAATGCTGCTACTGAGGGGATTGCTGTGCGCAAGGGTGACACATCCATGCGCAACGCGGTTTCCGCCGCATTCAAACAGCTCAAAGATGCCGGCACGTATAATGCACTTTTCACTAAATGGCATTTGAGCGACTCCCAGAAGATCAGCGAGAGTGCGCGCCGCGCGAGCGGTGTTGCTTAGCTAAAGCGCGTCACCAGGCCCCTCTCCAGGCAGTTGTTTTTGAGTGCAGTCAGGACCAATGGCCCTGGCTGCACTTTTTATCTGTGCCAAATGGAGAAATGATACACATCGGCTCATAGATATGCTATGCTGGGATTACTGGATTGGGGCCGATGAAGCCGCTCAATTCATATCAGTGATGCTGTGTTTGCTGCTATTTTTGAAAGGGGATTCCATACGTGTTTCGATGGGATATCTTCCAACAATTCCTTTTTTCAAGTTACTTTCTCCAGGCAGCCTGGACCACCCTGTGGATTTCGGTTGTCGCGCAATCTCTAGGCGTGATATTTGGCCTCTTTCTCGCACTCATGCGCATGTCGCGTTTTCCGTGGCTCTCATGGCCGGCTCGCGCCTATCTCTGGTTCTTTCGCGGAAGCCCTTTGCTGGTGCAGGTGCTGTTACTTTTTGATGGCCTGCCAAGACTTTTTCCTCGCGCCCCACTCCTGGCTGACTGGGCCTGTGTGGTGATCGCTTTCTCTTTGAACGAAGGCGCGTATATGTCCGAGATTGTGCGCGCGGCCATTCTCTCTGTGGATGCCGGGCAGCTAGAGGCGGGCAAGTCGCTAGGCATGCGCTACTCGCTGGCAATGCGCCGTATTGTCCTGCCCCAGGCCGCGCGTGTGATCATTCCGCCACTGGGCAACGAGTTCAACAACATGCTGAAGACAACCTCAATTGCGACGGTGATTGGTTTGCAGGAATTGACCGGCACTGCCATGAACTACGGCTCTATCACCTTCACGACGTTTGAACTACTTGTCCTGGCTACCCTCTATTATCTCTTGCTCACGACGCTCTGGGGCTTTGTTCAGAACTGGATTGAGAAGCGCCTGGACCCCAATCGCAGCGGCAAATTTGAGATCAATCAGAAGGGGTTAGCTGCCCGTGTGTTTGGCTTCGGTTCACCACAGGCTCGTAGCGTATAAGATGGCGTTTGCCAGGAGGAAGATATAGTCAAATGAATAGAGCAAGCGAGAATGGAGTACAAGAGATGGTGCGCGCGGAGCAGGTGGTCAAACGTTTTGGCGACCTGACGGTGCTCAATGGGGTAGACCTGTTGGTGAAGCGCGGCCAGGTCGTGGTAATTATCGGGCCAAGCGGCTCTGGCAAGACTACCCTCTTGCGCTGTTTGAATCATCTGGAAAAGATCGATAGCGGGCGCATCTATATTAACGGCCAGTTGTTGGGATATCGCGAGGTGGAGGGACGGTTGCTAGAGGATCGGGAGGTGTCCATCGCGCGCATGCGTTCACAGATCGGCTTTGTTTTCCAGCGCTTCAACCTTTTCCCCCACATGACAGCGCTGGAGAATGTGATTGAAGCGCCGATCCATGTGTTGCGTCAGCCCAAACAAGAGGTGAGCGAGCGGGCGCTGGATCTGCTAAACAAAGTTGGTTTGTCTGAGAAAGCACACGTCTATCCGCACAAGCTTTCCGGGGGCCAGCAACAGCGTGTAGCTATTGCGCGCGCCCTTGCCATGAACCCCAGGCTCATGCTCTTTGACGAGGCCACTTCCGCGCTCGATCCTGAACTGGTGGGAGAGGTGCTCAAGGTGATGCGCCAGCTAGCTGAAGAGGGCATGACGATGGTTGTGGTGACGCATGAGATGGGTTTCGCCCGTGACGTAGCCGACCATGTAATCTTTATGGATAAGGCTGTAATCGTTGAGCAGGGAACGCCTGCACAGGTTTTTGAGAATACACAGAATCCGCGCACTCGCGAATTTCTAGGTATGCTTAATTAAGAAACTAGCAAAATGCAGGCTCATTTTTTCGACTGAAAGGGAGTGTATGCGTCTCGTATCTGTCCCCCTCACTGCGAATAGCGAGATTGCGCCGGGCATGCATCTACTGGAAGTGCAGGCGCCGCAACTGGCCCAGACTGTGCAGCCAGGGCAGTATTGTATGGTGCGCTGCTGTGACAGGCTGGCCAGCGACCCGTTACTGCGTCGGCCTTTTTTTGTGCATGATAGTGACGGAGTGCGCGGATCGTGCCGTTTGCTGGTATCTGTACGTGGGCGCGCCTCTGCCTGGCTGGTGCGGCAGCAGCCGGGCATGGAGCTGGATTTGCTGGGGCCGTTGGGTCATGGCTGGTCGTTGCTGCCTGAGACACGCCATCTACTTCTGCTTGGTGAAGAGCCGGTGTTGGCTCCCCTGATCTTTCTTGCCCGCCATGCTCTCGCACGCGAACTGAGCGTCACGCTGCTGCACTGTGCCAGGAGCATGGAAGCGAGTTACCCGGCTGCCCTGCTCCCGCCCGAAGTTGAGTACCAGGTGCTGGTGGGTGAACTGGCAGAGCATCTGCATGAGTATATAACCTGGGCCGATACTCTCTGTTGCAGTGTTTCACGTGAAACGTTGCAGATGCTCGCGCAAAACGACCCTCGCTGGCGGGCACGCCACTTCGCCCAGGCTGTGCTCTGGCCGTCGCTCGCCTGTGGCAGCGGAATCTGCTTAAGCTGTCAGGTGGAAACGCGCCACGGCCCCCGGCTGGTATGTCGCGAGGGGCCGGTGTTCGCGTTGCACGAACTTGAGATTTAGCTCAATCTGCCCTGTCCATGTATTACGCTCTGCGTCGCTCACGCATATCCTGCGCAGGATACGTTGTGGGGTCCAGGCAAATGCTCTCAGAGAGCATATCTAGATCCACCGAGATCGAGCAGACGCGTTGGGGCAGCGTGAAGTCTGGCCGGATCTCCAGCAGTTGCAGGAACGCCTGCATAATCTGAGGATCGAAGCTGGTCCCCGCACCGAGCAGCAGACGTTCGCGGGCGGCATCAAGCGAAAGCGGCGCTTTATAGGGACGTTGTGAGGTGAGCACGTCAAAGACATCTGCCACAGTTAAGATGCGCGCACTCAGCGGGATCTCCTCCCCTTTCAGGCCGTTGGGATAGCCGTGGCCGTCCCAGGCTTCGTGGTGGTAGAGCACCGTTTCCACATAAAAGGGATGGACATCGCAGCCGATCAGGATACGCGCGCCTATGACTGGATGGCGCTGCATTGTGCGGCGTTCGTCCTCGGAAAGCGCGGCTGCTTTGAGCAGAATGTCATTGGTGATCCAGGTTTTGCCCAGATCGTGAACCAGAGCAGCCAGAGCCAGGTCGCGCGCGTCGCGTCTGTTCCAGCCCAGGTAACGTGCCAGACGCTGGGCGTAGGTTGCCACGCGTCGTGAGTGCTCGTAGGTGACAATATCCCGTTCGCGGATACTGCTGGCAAACGAGAGCAGCACCTGGCTGACCTCGTGTTCCTTTTTGTGTGTCGTTACCACCGTGGTGTCCCCCTCTCTCTCTACATGTCTGAGTATGTTTGCTCTGTTTTTCATCGGCGCAATATTCACACGGAAAGCGCCAGAGATCTATGCTGTCAGGTTGTCGTTGAAGTGCAGATGCTGCGCATCGGCTCTTTCCTGTACCCTTTTCCTATAGCATAGCAATGGGCGCGGGTCAGGTCAAAAGGGGTAGGACTTCTGGTCAGGTATGAGCATACCCCGATGGGAATGGTGTAGATATGCAGATCTACCCCTGATCTTTTACGAAAACTTGTTGCTTCTTAGCAACTCAGTCCACCCATTCATGTCAAAGTTGCTAAGAAAACATATTTCCCACTCTATATACGTTCTGCTGACCCCCTTTTCTAACAAAAAATCTTGCTATCCCCCAAATAGTCCCTCTTTGCCACATATTCATAGGTAATTGGGGAGATTTGTGATAGACTCGTCTAGATAGCGTTGCCTTTGCCGGCCCTGAACAGGGAAGGGGAACGCGCTGAAGAACCGCTCGCACTCAAAACAGGCGGCCCGGGAGTTGTTTTTTTCTCAGTAGGGAAGTAATAAGCCTATGTCAGAACAGAATGTGGAAGAAGAAAGCGTTGCCAGCTCTACTCCTGCCCTCGATGAGCAGGCAAACGAGGTAATCACGCTTGTGCTTACCGCTGATAATCATCTTGGCTACGTAGCTCCAGGTCAGGGGCCGCGCAAACGCGAGGAACACCGACAGCGTCTGCGTCAGGCCTTTGAACAGGCGACGGATTTCGCGCTGGGCCAGGGGGTGGATTTCTTTATTCAGGCCGGTGATCTCTTTAATAGCACAAGCCCGGATGAGCAGGATCGCAGCTTTGTCGCGACACGCCTGGCACAGTTGCGCCAGGCAGGGGTGCGCGCCTTCGCGGTGGGAGGCACACACGATACTCCCTCTGATGCGCTGGCCACGAATGGTAAAAGCACGCCAGCGCCGCAAATGAGCTACGCGCGCCTGGGCGCGTTACATTATTTCCCCTCCCGCCCTGGCGTTTCTGCCGGGACAGAACTGGAGCCTGTGCTGGTGGATGTGCGCGGGGTGCTGGTGGGCATCTGTGGGCAGGGCGTGCTGACGGGCCAGGAGGGTGATCCCCTGGCACATCTGCATGTGGAGAACAAGATTGAGCGCGCTGCAATCCCCCTGCTGATCCTCCACGCGCCTATTGAGGGCATGGCCACTGAGGGAACAGGACAGGAGACGCGCGCGCAGGTGAGTCGCGCCAGCATCGCTCAGCAGTCGGCTTTTCGCTATATTCTGGCGGGCTATCATCATGGCTACAGGCGCTTCCAGGTGGGAACGACAGAGGTGGTGGTGGCGGGCGCGACCCAACATATCGATTTCAACGATTCCATCGCCGATCCCGGCTTTGTCTTTCTTGGGCTGGCCGCCGATGGCGTGCGCTGGTGTAAGCATATCGCGGTTGACGCGCTACACTACCAGCGCCTGGTAATCCCGACATCTGAGATCTGGCCGCGGGGACAGGAGACTCCCCAGACTGAGGCTATTCTGGAGCGCCTGCGCCCGGTGTGCGGCGAAGATGTCCTGGTGCAACTGCGTTTTGCAGGGGAAGTGGCGCGCCAACAATATCACCAGTTAGACCTCAATCCGATCCGCCGCTTTGGTGAAGAGCACTGTTTTGCGCTCTCCATCGATGAAAGCGCGCTCACCTTCCTGCCGGAGCCGCAAGCAGTTGCTGTGGGCACCGGCGAGCGCCTCTCGCCACGCGAAGAATTGGTGGCGCTGGCCGACGAATGGATCGCGGCTGCCGAGGAGGAGGGTCGCCAGTCTTTAGTGCATACAAAAGAAGAGCTATTGGCCGCGCTGGACGGAGTCCGCTACCCGGCGTCCAGGCATGGTTTTTCTCATTAGGGGGCGCATATGATTATCTTAAAACATCTTACCGTTGAGCATTTCCGACTTTTACGCCAGATAGATCTGCATTTTCCGCAACGTGGCAGTATTCTGATTCAGGGGCCGAATGAGGCGGGCAAATCAACTCTGTTTGAAAGCATTTATTTTGCCCTCTATGGCGAACCGCTCTCGACTGAGGGCGGCAGACGTGGCATCACCAATCTGGATGAGCTAATTTCGTATGGCGAGAAGATCGCGCTGGTCACCCTGGCCGTCTCGGTTGGCGCGACTGAACTGCTGATTACACGCACGATTGAGCGCGGGCAGGGACAGAAGGCCTCGCTGGTGGTGCGTCGCCTGGGTTTGCCAGAGGAGCAACCTACGACCAGCCTGCCAATAGTGAACCAGCGCATTATCCGCGAACTGGGCCATCTCGATGGAGAGGCTTTGCGCAACGCTGGTTTGATCGAGCAGAAGGGCCTGGGGCGGCTGGAGCGCTTGAGCGGCTCTGAGCGTGAAGCGACACTGCGCAGGTTGCTGGGGATGGAAAAGTTCACTCGCCTGAAAGAGCAGTTTCAGGCCACGCCAGCAGATGAAGATCTGCTCAAAGAGAGCACGCAACAACTGGAGCTGGCCAGATTGCAGGCGCGCATTCCTGAGGTGAGCACGCAGTTAGGTGAGGCTGAGGAGGCGCTGGACGCGGTTACAGTGGCCGAGCAGTTGACTGAGATCGATCAGCAGGAGGAGGAGATCGCGGAGCAGCGCCTCGCCTTAGAGCAGCTCGAAAAGCAGCGCAATGATCTCAAGGGCCGCCAGAACCGCGTCAAACGCCTCAAGCGGGCCAATGAGACGCTCGGCCAGATTATCTCGGCCTATGATGCAATGGCCGAGGCGCAGCGCGAGATGCCCGAACTGGAACGCCAGATTACCGAACTGGAGAGGCGCGAACGCGAAGAACTGCCAGCCCTTGAGCAGCGGGTGCGCGAGCTTTTCGATCTCTCCAAGTCCTTTGGCACACTGGAGCGCATGGCCGCCGATCTCCTAACGGCGGTCAATAGTATGAAAAAATTGGAGCAGGAGGCGCGCGAGTTTGAGCGCATGCAGGAGACGCTGAAAGACCTGGATGGGCAGATCGAGCACGCGCATTTGCTGGTGGACGAGGCGGTGCAGGCGCAAAACGAGGTCGAGGAACAGAATCGCTCTGGTAAGCCTAAATTAGAGGCACGCCTGCACCGTTTGCGGGCGCTGGCTGAGAAATTACGGGCGCTGCAACAGGCGGAAGAGCAGCACGCTCAGACGGTTGTGCAGAATAAGCTGGCTGAAGAGAATGGGATCGCGCTTCGCAAGATCTGGCGCGAACTACAGGAGTCCGAGCAAGAGCTGGAGACGGTCGAGAGGGATACACGCCAGGTGCAGCAACGTGCTGAGAGCGTCGAGCAGCGCTGGCGCGCGATCAACATTCGTCGCCAGCTGGTGGATTGGCAGCGGCTCAAAGGGCTTTCACAGGGCCTGGCCGATGCCGAACGGCGCTTGCAAGCGACCCATCTGCAACAGGAGCAGTTGAATACCACTGAGTCAGAGGCGAAGAGCAGGAAGAACAAGGCCATGTTCTCTTTCTTCCTCGTATGCCTTTTCGCTCTTTCCGCCTTCGTGCTGGCTTTTGTGACGTTCTTCTCATCGCTGCTGCTGGCCGGAGCATTTTTTATCCTCTTCTGTTTGCTCGTGGTCGCTGGTTTTTTGACGGCGGGCAAGTGGTTTAACGCGAAGCACGCATACGACGAGGCATATGCGGCGATGCAGGAGGGGGTGAACAGCGTCAGTATGATGGTGGCGGCTCGGCAGGCTGCTGTACGTATGGGCGGCAACCACGAGGCCCTGGCGCAGACCGAGCGCGAGATTGTCGCGTTAGGTGGTTCGGTCCCTGCCTCGGTTGAGGCGGCTCAACAATTCTTGAACCAGCAGCCAGAGACGGAGGAGAGTATTGTTGAACTCCAGCAACGCCTGAATGTCAGCCGCGACGAGGCTCAGGAGGCACGTAACCGGGTCAATGCAACGCTGCAGGTGGTGAATAGCCGCCGCCAGGAGTATACCCGCCTGCAAGATCAGCGCAAGCAGGAGGATTGGGATGTGCTCGATGAGAAGCAGCGCAGTATCCTGGCCCGCATCGAGCAGTTGCACGGCGAAATAGCCGCGGCCACCGGTCAGGAAGGCTTGCCTATCCTGGTGGGTGGCGCGGGAGTACGCTCAACCTCGCCCGATCACGTGGCAAGCCGGGCCGAACTCAAGGTGCATCTCGACGATACCACGCGGGCAACCGAGCGCGAGATTGCGATCCTGGCGGGTAAAATGGATGTGATCCCTGAACTGGCGGCCCAGGTGAAGATTCACCGCGACGCGCTGGAGATCCTGCTGACCCGCAAGGAGCACCTGGTCGAGCGCTATGAAGAATTCCAGGCCAGCCATCCTTCCCAGCGCATCGAGCGGGCCCGTGAACAGCAGCTCACTCTGCGCGATGCCCTGCGCTCACTACAGGATGCCCTGCGCTTGCGTGTGCAACCGCTGGGCGTCGCCTTTGGCCAGACCTCGATCACCACGGCTGAAGCAGTGGCGCGCAAACAGTTGGAGGCGTTGCATGTCGCTCTGGGTAACAAAGAGACGATGCAGACGCGGCACGATACCTACGCCGTCGTGTTGCTGGATCAGCAGGAGGCGCTGGCTGAGCATTATCGTCAACTTGCCAAATTTAGTGGCTCGCAGGATAGCTGGCTTGTTCCCCCCAATCCTTTTGCTGAAGCGCTGGTCGCCTTGCGCCTGCGCTGCGAACGTGAGATGCAGGACGCGCGCGAGGGCAGCATTCAGGGCGAATTTGAGAACCTGAAGTTGCAGGAAGGCGCTTTGCACGCGCGCATCGCCCTGTGTATGCAGGAAGTCGAGGAGTTCCAGGAGCAGATCGCGACCTTGCTGCTTCAGCGTAACCGTCCCAAACCCAGAAGCTATAGCCAGAATGAGATTGTGACGGTCTGGCCACTGGTCGGCGAGCATACGCCGCAGAAGCGCGAGCAACTGGAGAAACAAATGGTCGAACTGGCATCCGAACTGCACAGCCTGGAGGAGCAGGAACTGACCCTCAGCCAGCAACTGCAAACCGGCGGCAAGAAGCTGGATCTGGCCGAGGCTCGCCAGCGCGTGGAACAATTGGAACTCAGCTATACTACTAAAAAGCATGGCGGCCTGATGCTCGCGGCGGTGGAAGAGCGCTTGATGCGTAAGATGCTGCCGCGTATCGAGTTCTACCTGCGGCAGTTGTTGCCATTGCTCACGGTTGGGCGTTATCACGATCTGCGCCTTACTACCACGAGCGACGAGAGTAGTGTCAGCGGCGGTGCGCTGCAATTGAGCGTCTGGGAACCGGCAGCCACCGAATATATCCCTTGCTCGGCCCTCTCCGGTGGGACTGCCGACCAGGTTTCGCTGGCGCTGCGCCTGGCTTTCTCTATCGCGGCCCTGCCACGTGAACTGGGCGCGGCCCCCGGCTTTGTCCTGCTGGACGAGCCGCTGACCTCTTCCAGCCGCGAACGGATGCGAGCCCTGGTGGATATAGTGACCGGCGAGATGCTGGGACAGCACTTTGAGCAGGTGCTCTTTATCTCGCATAGCAGCGCCTTCGATCCCGCCCTGTTTGCCTACCAGATCTATGTCGAGGACGGCCTGGTCACCGAAAGCACCTTACCTGTGGCCGCCGAGTATACTTCAGAATTGATCAAGAATACTCCCCTGCCAGAGCGCAGCGTGCTGGATGTGTTCGAGATTGAGGATGGAGAGATCGATGATCTGTCAGCCGCGAAAGTAGGAGTACCGTCGCCGCTGGTGAGTGAATAACTTCTCCCCCACCAGAAAGCAGCGC
>CAXUEY010000022.1:20690-51943 GCA_964250225.1 uncultured Ktedonobacteraceae bacterium
AAAACACTCCCCCCCCACAACACACCCCCCACCCGCAAAAAATACTAATCCCCTTTTTTGGGGGCGTGCCCCCGCTTCTCTACCATCTGCGCTCAATCATTGCAACTCATGCTTCGGATCGCGCATCATCAATTCAGGCACGGCCTTATGGGGATCGAGTCCTTCAAAGAGGACCAGGCTGAGCTGATGGGTGATGGGCATCTCGATGTCGTAGCGCGCGGCAAATTTCAGGGCGGCGCGGGTGGTGGAGACGCCTTCCGCGACGGTGTGGGTGGAGGCCAGGATCTGCTCCAGCTTCTCGCCCGCGGCCAGGCGGCGCCCTAATTGTTGATTGCGGCTCAGGGGGCTGGCGCAGGTGGCGATGAGATCACCCATGCCGGCCAGACCTGCGAAGGTCAGGGGATTGGCTCCAGCCGCGATACCCAGGCGTGAGATTTCGGCCAGGCCGCGGGTGATAAAAGCAGCTTTCGCGTTCTCGCCGTAGCCCATGCCGTCGTTGAAGCCAGCGCCGATGGCGATGATGTTTTTCAGCGCGCCTCCCAGTTCCACACCTATCACGTCGTCCGAGTTATAGACCCGGAAGCGTTGGGTGGTCAGCTGCGCGCGCGCGGGCACGGCCACTTCAGATGTGTAGGCCGCGACGACGGCGGCGGTAGGTTTCTCTTCGGCCACTTCGCGCGCGAGGTTGGGACCGCTCAAGGTGGCCACGCGACTTTGCGCGTTGGGGATCTCTTCGCACACAATTTCGGTCATGCGTTTAAGTGTGCCCACCTCAATGCCCTTGCCGGCGCTGACCAGTAACGTCTCCGCACTAAGCTCGGGAGCCAGCAAACGGAGATTCTCGCGCAAACGTTGCGAGGGCGTGACCAGCAGCAGCAGTTCTTTCTCGCGGCTGGCCTCGACGATATCGGAAGTTACCTGCAAGTTCTCAGGAAAACGAAAACCGGGCAAAAATAGCGCGTTCTCCCGTTGCTCCTGGAGCGCGCAGGCCCGTTCAGGGTGATGTTCCCACAACGTTGTGGCAAGGCCCTTCTGGGCGAGCAGGCAGGCCAGGGTGGTACCCCAGGCGCCACTGCCGATAACTCCGACAGAAACCATGATCTTTGCTACTCCTTTTGATACTTTCTCAAGTACGTGCTACAAATAGCACGTACTTGAGGGCGAAAGCAGGGACATCTCTGCAAGGGGCGTACTAAATGGCTAGCGCTGCTCCACCGGACTGCTGTGTTGCTGTTGGGGGTTGGAGGCGTCGTCCTGGTAGATAGCGGCCTTGAGAATGCCGATATAGGGCAGGTTGCGGTAGTGCTGTGCATAATCCAGCCCATAGCCTACGACAAAACGTTCAGCGATGGTGAAGCCGATATAGTCACAATGCACCGGTTTTACACGCTCGCGCTTTTTATCCAGCAGCGTACAGACGCACAGACTGAGCGGGCGTCGCTGGCGCAAGATCTCCATGAGATAGCTCAGAGTAAGGCCGCTATCGACAATGTCCTCGACGATCAGTACGTGTTTATTGGAGATAGGCCCCTCCAGATCCTTTAAGATGCGCACGACCCCACTGGACTGCGTGCTGTTACCGTAACTGGAGATGGCCATATAGTCCAGTTCGAGCGGCAATTCGATGGCGCGCGCGAGGTCGGCGATAAAGGGGACCGCGCCCTTCAACGTGCCCAGCAACAATAAAGGCTTGCTCTGGTAATCAGCGGTGATTTGCCTCCCCAACTCGATTACTTTCGCCTGAATAATTTCGCTTGTAATCAGTATCTCTTCGATATCCTGGTGCATAGATGGTTATCCCTATGAAGTGATAGCGACAAACCACTTGCGGCTTGTCGCTACACGAGAATCTTTCCTAAGCTAAAGTGTAGCTACTCTTTTCGACTGGTTATGGTTAGTGCATGGCATCATTATACGACCAGCCATCGAGGTCGGGTAGCTCGATCCCCTGTTGGCTCAGCAGTGTGGCGATCTGCGAGCGGTGATCGTCGGTGTGGTTGATGGCCTCGATCAACACAATGATAACTGGAGCGTCATAGGTTCCCCCGTCGAGATGAAGGATCTTACTCAGATCCGCCTGCTCCGCCTGTTCTGCGAATATGATCAGCTTTTTCCCCGAACTCTCTGCTCGTCGCCGCAATTCGTCGAAGCCTACAAACGTGGTGAGTTCTTTCAACGGAGGGGTAGGGGCTGTGTCGGTAACATGTCGCGCATACCCTTCCTCTGCAGTGAACATGTGCATGAGGATCTCGCGCACGCTGCCATACACCCCCGTCGTGGTCACGTCCAATTGGGCGTCGGACAGGTTCGCGCACGCGTCGAGCAAACGCAGGTTTGCCCAGAGATTATATTTAAAAAAGTCGGGAAGCCCTGTGGTCATTATTCTGAATCTCCTTCTATATAGAAAGGACTGATCGATAGACGCACGATGCGTCGGGTGGTGCTGCTCAGGCGCACGCGCTGGTCGAGGCACGAGCCGGCGAGCCAGAGGCAGTGGTCCGACGAGAAGAAGAGCGGGATGTGTGCGCGGGCGGCGCGTGGTACGCGGGTATCGATCAAGATATTCTTGACCTTCTTCTCTGCCGACATACCCAGTGGCTGGATGCGGTCACCGGGCCGCCTGGTGCGCACAAGCAGTTGGGAGCCGAGTGCTTCGCCATCGATATAAACGCTCTGCTGATCGGCAGATGCCAGTAGCTGCCGGATGCGCGTCTGATCCCCTTGCTGTACCGCCTGCCTGATCTGTGTTGCAAGCGGCTCGCATACAATCTCCGCCCTGGCTTGCCAGATGGTGCCGGGAACCTGGACCGTGCCGGGAATGGCTAAGATGGCCGCGTCCCTAGTGTTCTCAACGGTTGGTGGCGTTTGCTCGCCCTCCTGACGCTCAAATAGCAGGTCGTTCGCGTGCAGGTGCAGGAGTAGGCGTTGGGGAAGATGGAGCTGGCTCTCCTGATGGCTGTTGGTAAGCAACTGCTCGATCAATAACAGGTGACGCGGCTCAAGCGGGGACTGGCCCGTGCACAACCGCGCGGTCACGCGACGCAGCAGATGACGTTGCAGGCTTAGAGGCAAGACAAGCAATGCGCGCAAGTTGAGCTTGATGGCGTGCTCTTGCTCGGAAAGCACCACGCCGGGCCAGCACGCGTCCACCTGCGCCTCCAGCCAGTCCAGGTCCACGCGCGCGACCTCGGCGTTGCGCAACAGGGTGCGCTGAATGCCGGGGTTCAGTTCTTGTAGCAGGGGCAGAACCTCGTGACGCAGACGATTGCGCAGGAAACGCGGGTCGGTGTTGCTGTGGTCCTCAAGCGGCGTGATCTGGTGAGCCTGGCAGTACGCCACGATTTCTGCGCGGGTGATTTCCAGCAGCGGGCGAATAATATCCTGTTGACGCGGTGACATGCCCACTAATCCGCTTAGCCCGCTACCGCGCAGCCAGTGCAGCAACAGTGTTTCTACCTGGTCGTCGGCGTGATGGGCCACAGCGATAACCCGACCTTGAGCCACCTCGCGCAAGAACCGATAGCGGGCCACGCGAGCCGCGTCCTCCAGTGAACGCTTCTCAGCACGCGCCAGGGCAGGCACATCGCTCTCACCCAACGTACAAGGGATTTCCCAGCTCTCCAGTATCTCAGCGACCACGCGGGCATCGCTCGTGCTCTCCGTGCCACGCAGCATATGATTGAGGTGGGCAGCGTGCAGAGAGAGAGCGGGATAGCGCTTGTCCGGCCCGCAGAGCCGGGACAGGAGATGGAGCAAGCAGAGCGAATCGGCTCCCCCGGAAACAGCAACGATGATACCACCCTGCGTGGGCAACAACCGGTGCTGTTCAATATAGGCGCTGACTCGCTCAAGCATACCTCTGCCTCACCATTCACACAAAGATTGAGAGATGAAGTTCTCACAGGGTATTGTATCGTATCTTGCAGAGCGTTGGCGAAGCTTTTTCTCAAAGAAGCCAGCGCCCATCACCCAGCCCCAGGGCGCGCTAGATGCTGCTTCAACTGCTGAAAAGCCCTGGAGCGCGCCCAACTCGTTGACATTTCCATAGCCCTGCAAAGAAAAGGAGCGCGAGCCAGACAATTTTCTCGTCTGGTTCCCGCTCCTTCGGATCTTGTATGGGTGACTAATGCGCCTCACCGACGTGCCGATAGGTGAAGAGATGGTGAAATGTGAAGTTGTAGATCAGCACGATAATGATCGCGATAGCTTCGGCAATCAGAGCTGGCACATCGAAACGAAATTTGAGGGTCGATTCGATCAGCAGGGTCAGGATCGTGCCGACGATACAGGTTGCATGGAAGCGCATGCAGCGCTGAAGCCAGGGGCGTTTTGCGCCAGGCAATGAACTAAACGTAAAACGATCATTGGGAATAAAATTTGCCATGATCGAAAGTTCTGCGGCAAATACATAAGCAATCGTATTTTGGATGATATTGGTGCTGGCATCGGGCAACAGACGCAGCATAATAGCGAACACAAGCAGGTTAACTACCGCAGCCGTTCCCCCAAAAAAGAGGTAGCTGACCACACGCTGCAACTGGCCCGCGCGTCCGGGTACTTTTTCGTCGACAATGTCCAGGATGCTGTTCAGGATGCTCCAGGGGTAAGGCTGATAGCTGCGCGTAGACCGGGCTGTGACCAGCAGCGTCTCGGATGAAGCGGCAGGTGGGTTTGGGAGGATAGCAGCGATACGGGAAGCGGTGTCTCCCAGCGTGTTGATGACAGAAAGTTCGTCCAGCTCGTTTGGCACTACAGTATTTTTCATGTATTCTCCTGATGTGACGCTATTACAATACGTTTACCTGCGCGGCTTATAAAAAGCTCTAACGCGCCATTGCGATGTCCTTGTCTGCACGCATATCAGTTGCCTATGGAACAGAGATAGAGATATCATTGCCCAGGCCAGGGGAGCAGCGTTTCCAGTCGCATTTTGTTAGTGCTCCTTAATTCCCGGCTGCATTTCAATAGATACATGTGCCAGTCAGATATAGGACGAGTGTGAGTGACAAAAAATAACAAATAGATGTCACCCTTATCCATCTGTCTTATTTCTCAAGTGGCAAACTCGTGCCCGATATGATAGGATAAAGATCAGGAGAAGCATTCCATTAATATCTGATTGACCCAGGAGAGGGCAGGGAATATGTCGTTACGCAAAATTATTACCGCCGAAAATCCCACGTTGCGCATGAAGGCCAAGAAGGTTCATCGTTTCGACCCGTCGATGCAGAAGCTGGTCGATGATATGTTTGAGACGATGCTCGCGGCTCATGGCGCGGGTTTAGCGGCTCCACAAATCGATCTTTCTATTCGCCTCTTTGTTGCTGAGTACGAGGAGCGCCGCATTGCGCTGCTGAACCCTGAGATCGTCAAAGCCGAGGGCGAGGTGCTTGGTAACGAGGGCTGTTTGAGCATTCCTGGTTATTATGGCGATAATATTCGCCGCGCTGAACGTGTTACAGTGAAGGCTCAGGATGTGCGCGGCAAAAATGTGCGTATGCATTTTGAGGGCTGGTTCGCGCGTATCGTCCAGCATGAAATTGACCACCTGGATGGCATTCTTTTCCTGGATCGCCTGGACCGCCCCGAAGATTTGCGCGAGGTGACTTCTGAGGAGGAAGAGTTGGAGTTGGAGCACGAAGCGATTATTGAATAGCTTCTGCATCCGTATAGCTACTACGCGTGATTGGTCAGAAAACAGTGAGCTGTTTTCTGACCAATCACGCGTAGGAACAGGAAAAAGGCTGCCGACGCGCTATTTTTGCTGGCGGCGGATCATGGGCAGCATTTGTTTGCTCAGCGCGCGTTCGCACGAAGCACACACATAAAACCCTTCTTCGCGATAGCGCAGCTCACTGCTGGTTGCGTAGAGATAACAAATTCCACAGCGTTTGTTATCGGTCTGGCTGGCCACCTGGCGATCATGGGTGAAAAGATCGCGCAATGATACGATCAGCTCTTCAAAGTCAAACGAGCCGCTATAACTGCGTGTGGTGTTGAGCGTCGGCAACTGGCCGGTGGTGGTGGTTCCGTTATATTGATTGGGACTGTGAGCGCGCGGATCGCGTTCGCGGCGGTGTCCCGCTGCATTGTTGTTGTTCGCCCCCTGGGAATGATGTGTGCTCAAGGCAAGTCCTCCCACCTGCTGTTCAAATTGGATGGCTACGGCATCCATTATATGTCGCAGAGCTGGCGAAAGCAAGACTGGTAGAAAGGAATAACGATGCCCATTATTGTTTCCAGTCTGGATCTGAGTCGCCGTTTTTTTTTCAGAAGATTGTATGGATCTCTGCTGAGGGAATACTTGCAAATAGTATATTTCCATGTATACTATCAACTAACGAAACGAATTTGCAAAGGAAAAGGATTTTCATGTCATTTCGCTCTAATCCAGGTGACAATCTAACGGTAGACCCCTAACATCGACCCGAACGGTGAGTATGCAGGAAATATCCACGACATTAGTGATACCCCAGATTATACCGGGAATAACCCTCTAAAGTGGGTTGATAATCATTTACATTATTATCAAAGTAATCAGCTAAATGCACCAAATACTGCGGTTGACATCAGTCCGGCTTCTTTTGGGCCAACTGAGTACTTCTCAATGCAAAATAGTTAATATGCTGGTTTGGAGCGTAGAGGAACATTGGAAACAACTCCTCTCAAGGAGAAAAGGATGATATAGATCTGGAATGCCCTGTTTCGTCTATAAAAAACAGCAGACTCTTATAATGTTTGTAATAACTATTTTAAGCACACAGCTGCTTGTGGCCTGCTCGTCCTCCACTTCTGGTGGGGCACCCATACCACATACACAGGTATGTCCGCAAAATGCCGCTCCCCAGCTCACAACGCTGACACCTGTACAATCTCTGAAACAAGCAGTTTATTTCACCTATGCCCTCGATGCAGCGAATGGGAACCAGCTTTGGAACTACGTGATGGAGGGGGCGGATGGCTCTCCTGTGGCAAACTCGCTTTCCACCCAACATCTGTCAGCCACCTCGCCTGTGGTTGTGAAAGGAGTGGTATATGTCGGATCAACGTTTAATAGCAGCCAGGGTACCTATTACACGTATCTCCACGCATTGGATGCGGCAACCGGAAAAAAATTGTGGGTGGTGCCGCAACAACCCTGCTCTGGCATTTGTCTAGGGCAAACCCCCGTCGTTGAGCAGGGCAGGATAGTGATACCACTGGATAATGCGATAGCTGCTTTTGATGCGAAAACAGGCCATAAGCTCTGGAAATGGAGCGATCCAGGCAATGATTTGACCCTGCTGGGTGGGGCAAATGATGCGCTCTACGTGGTTGAGGGAACAACATATACCAATGGACAACCAGTGAACCATCCTAAAATGTACGCGCTGGATGCCATAAGCGGTAAAATTCGCTGGTCAGTTGCAGCTCTTGATGATGCTGTTCGTTTTCATACACTGGCTACCGATGATACATTCTATGTAGCGGATTTAGGCATGTTATATGCATACGATCCCCAGAACGGCAGCATACGCTGGCACACGCAGATAACAGATGGGCTAAATGGCGCTGGGGTGCAAATGACCGGGCCAATCCTTTACAATAGCGAACTCTTTATTGGTGAGTTAGAGGATAGTGGCTTTCGGCTTCACGCACTCAATGCACAGAGTGGCGTTGAAAACTGGTATCCTACTGTGCCTGGATCGAGAATTCTTGGCCCGATGGATGTGACTGTTGGATAGCTTTTGTGAGAAGAAGGTTATGGGCATTTATCAATACTACAAGTATTCTGCCTGCCCATAGCCAAAAACCAGAGATTATACCTTATTGTCGGCTTTTTTCATAATAATACGAGAAATTTCCTGGATAAAGATGTACACGCGCATCCCCGTCAATCGCGATGATCTTGCTGACAATGGTATCAAGAAAGTAGCGATCATGCGAAACGGTGAGGATGGTCCCCTCGAACTCTTCTAAGGCGGCCTCCAGTACTTCGGTAGAGGCAATGTCCAGGTTGTTGGTCGGCTCGTCGAGCAACAAAAAGTTAGCGTCGGTGAGCATCAGGCGCGCGAGTTGCAGACGGCTCTTTTCGCCACCGCTCAGGCGCGCAATGGGCGTGCGCATATCGTCCAGTTCAAAGAGCAGGCCGCGCAGGAAACCAATCGCGCGCTGCTCCGTCATGGGCTTGAGACGGCGCGCGAAGTCCAGCGGCGTGCTCTCAAAGGGGAGTGTCTCCTGCTCCTGAGCGTAGTAGCCGACGACGACGCTGGCGCCAATCTTGACCTCGCCGATAGCGGGCGCGAGCAGACCGAGCATGGTTTTGAGCAGCGTGGTTTTGCCGCTGCCATTGGCTCCCACGATGCCCACGCGTTCGCCGTAGAGAATGGTCAGGTCGAACGGCTCGAAGAGTACGCGCCCATCGAGGATCTGGCCGAGGTCTCGCACCTCCAGGACTTTTTTGCCGCTACGCTCGGCGTCCAGGTTGACACGCATTTTGTCTCGTTCCATGATGGGCCTGTCGATGCCATTCTCCCTGGCCTGCTCGACGCGCTTCGCCATATATTCGGCACGCCCGGAAAATTTGGGATTTAGCTTGGCCCACTGTTTGAGCTGGTGCATGCTCGCTTCCAGGCGCTTGATCTCGGTCTGCTGAACGGCATAGAGTTCCTGCTGCTTGATGAGTCGGCGCTGGCGTTCCTCGGCGTAATAACTATAGTTGCCGGCGTAGACCGCGAGCTGCCCATCCTCTAGCTCCAGGATCTTTTTCACGGCGCGATCCAGCAGGTGACGGTCGTGCGAGATAATCATGACGGTACCGGGATAGGTCGAGATATAGTTCTCCAGCCAGGCTTTGGCCTCCAGGTCGAGATGGTTGTCCGGCTCATCGAGCAGTAGCAGGTCGGGCTGGCGCAAGAGGATGCAGGCCAGGTTGACCAGCTTTTTCTCGCCACCGCTCAGCGAGCCAACTTCGACCTCGTACCAGGCCGGGCCGAAGCCCAGACCTTGCAGGACAGCCTCGGCCCTGTGCGTCATCGTGTAGCCGCCAAGCACCTCGAAGCGCTCCTGTACGCTGCCATACTCTGCCAGCACACGTGCCATGCGCGCCGGATTGTCGGCAATGGCTGGATCGGCCATCTGCACCTCCAACTCTTGCAGACGCTCCGGCAACTGTTGCAATTCCGTCGAGGCTGTGGAAACCACCTCGAAGACGGTCTGGTGGCTTTGCGCGGGATCGGCCTCTTGATGCAGATAGCCAATGGTCAGGTTGCGCCGACGCGAGATCACGCCACTGGTGGGCGTCTCCGCGCCCGTCAAGAGTTTGAAAAGCGTGGACTTGCCGCCGCCGTTCTCACCCACCAGGCCGATGCGCTCGCCATCCATGACCTCCAGGTCAAGCTCGCGCAGGATAGTATTGCCGCCAAAATCTTTTGAAACGTTTGAAAAACTTGCCTGTAACATGTCTTATTCTCCCTCAGGTGCTATATGTCGGATTTTGCGCAGTGTCAGGACCAGGGCCAGGATGAGTAGCGCGCCCGCTGCCAGCGCCAGCAGGGTCCAGAGATAGGCGGTGCTATAAGGTACATGGGTCACGCCCAGCCCGAAAAGCGGGAAGAGCACGATCATGGCAGCGCTGAACAGTCCGGTTTGCAGCGAGAGCACCGTGGCGCGCTGGGCTTCGGGCGCGCGCTGATTGATGTAAGTGCTGATGGCCGGCAGCAGGATCGAGATCGAGGCCTGGAAGAAGACCAGGTAGCCGAGCAGTCCCAGCCAGGCCTGCGGCAACGTCATCAGAGCCAGACCGAGAATCTCCATGCCCACAAAAATCGGGATGAGCCAGCTTTCTTTCAAGCGGCGCATCACATAAGGCGCGGCAGCTGTGAAGAGAAAGTTCGTGGCGGTGCTGGCCGCGACAACCAGGCCGATAGCGCTGAGCGAGTAGCCCAGGCCGTGCAGGTAGAGCTGATAGAAAAAGTAGATGGTCTGCCAGCAACTCTCGGTGAGTCCTGAGATCAGCAGCAGCCCGACCAGCGCGGGCGAGCGCCACACAGCCCGCAGACCATTCCCCAGGTGGTGTAGCGCGCTGGTGCGTTCGCTGAGCGCGATCTTCTGTTCGGGTAGAAAGAGCAGCGGGACGATCCCCAGAGCGGTGAGCAGGCTGGTCAGCAGAAAGGGTAGCACGATCAGCAGGTTGCCCAGGTAGCCGCCCGCGCTTGATCCGATAAGCTCGCCGATCATGCCCACCAGATACATGCGGCTAATCAGACGACTATAACGCCGCGCTGAGCTGCCCGGTTCGGCATGTTCGGCGATGCGCCAGAGAATAGCTTCGCTGGCACCGCCGCGAAAAGCGAAGGACGTGCCCGCGAGCACAAAGCTCAGGATCATCAGCGGCGGCGTGGGGGTCAGGAAGAGCAGGGTTTCCAGCGCGCTCAGCGCGCAATAGACGATCAGGCTTTTGCGTCGTCCCAGCATGTCCGCGAAAATGCCGGTGGGCACCTCGGTGATGAATTTGGCGACGTGAAAGAGCATCTCCAGCAGGCCCAGGCTCAGCGGGCTATAGCCATGCGTTGCCAGATAAATGATCCAGATCGCTCTGGTGAAATTTGTGTTGGTCGCGAGATTATGGGCATCGAAGGCCCGCGACCAGCGCCGCCAGGGTGCGGCTATAGTGTGTGTTTCAAGTGGCGTGACGTCGGTTGATGTGTCCATTTTCGTCCAGGAACTCCCGTGTATACGTGCAAATCAGGAACAGCTACATTTGAACAAACGGAAAAGGAGGGAGAGAACCTGGCAACAACCGCCAATGCGGGTAAGAGAGTGAGATGGGATGAAGTGAGCAAGCAGGGGGAAAGTGAGGATATTCCTGTGCCAATTGGGGTAGAAGCATATTACGGAAAATGCTGACTCACAATATGTATAGAGACATCGTGAGTCTACCCATCAGGGAGCTCAGGTATCGGCACCGACTTTCCGCCGCATAAGCAAATGTGCCAGGCTTATGCGGCGCGCACATGCGTGATGTTTTTGTAGGGGTGGCGCTCAGCTCGCAAGTGAGCGATAGCAATTTGCGCTTCCCGTGTCTGAAGAATGTTGCTCATGTGATAATCATAGCATGCTCAAGGTCGAGTTGTCAATGGATGGGTTTTATTGAGATGGTGGCCCGCTGCGAATACGCGTTCGAAACTCCTCGAAGGTGAAGCCGTAGCCTCCCTCGATCCACCAGGTTGCGCCAGCTTCCGCGAAGGGGCGCACGATCTCGCTACCTTGTTGGCGATCAGAGGGCGTCTCGCCGCTCATAACCACATCGAAAGGCGTGTCCAGGGTGCGCTGGGCGCGCACGTAGGCCAGGCATGCGCGGAACTCATGCAGTGTCAGCGGCTTATATGTCTCATGGTGGATGGCTTTGAGGCACACACCATCCCAGCGGGCGGCGCGACGAAAGGGGGCACGACGCGGCCAGCCACCAACCACCCAGAGGGGAATGCGTGGCGACTGAAGCGGCGTGGGCTGAAGCGTTACCTCGTCGAGCACATAATGTTCACCGGTAAAGGAGCATGGTTCTCCCGTCCATAGCCCGGCGAGGATCTCCAGCCCTTCGTCCAGTTTCCGCGCCCGCACCAGAGGATCGCTCTCTTCAGCAAAGGCGGTAAAATCCTCTTCTCTATGCCCCAATCCAACTGTACAGATCACGCGCCCGCCAGAAAGCTGGTCGAGGTTGGCGAGCCGCCGCGCCACTAGCCAGGGGCGATGCCGTGGCAGAGGCGTGACTATCAGGCCGATTTTGATACGCGAGGTGTGCAGGGTAATTGCGGTCAGAGCAATCCAGGGGTCGAGTACTGGTTTCTCGTTGAGAAGCACATCCCAGATGAAGAAGCCATCCCAGCCAGCAGCTTCGGCTTCGGCAGCAAGCCTGGCCAGCGCTCGCGGATCGGCAAATGCATCAGTGGTTGGGATATCAAGTCCAAATTTCATAGGGTCCTCCATGTTTTTTAACGGTCAGGTAGGGTGCGATGTGAGGGTAGTATAGGTTTGCCTTCCTGCCATCCCCTGTCATATTTGCAGAGATTTTTTTGCTCTGGAGTGGCCCAGAGCCAGGAGAATATCGTGCTCGACGCGGTTGGGCCGGATACTTTATCTATGAAGAACTGGTGCGCTTACTTGCGCGTATCCTGGAGCAGCATGTTATAATCGGCCATGTCCCACCTGTGTTGGGTTTGGCTTGAGCTAGAATGGTCCAACCACTGCTGGGGGACGTGATGATTACGCGCGACAAGATTGACGGTCTGATGGCGGGTTTGCTGGTCTCGCGGAACACGCCGACGGGTACGACGCGTCTGGAGCACTGGCTATGTGAGCACAAGGAGAGCATTGGGCAACACTACGCATCCGAACTCCACAGGCATTATCGTCGATACACTTTTTGGGTGCAGCATACCGTCAGAGCGTAACAGATTATAGAGAATAAAAACATTGAAAGGCGGTAAAAAAGCTATGGAGCGCAACGCTCGTTTTATGCTCCCCGTTGACGCAGAGGTGGAGTTGCGGATTCTAGAGGAGTGGGATGTGGAGGAACTCTACCAACTCACTGAGCGCAATCGGGGACACCTGCGCCAGTGGTTGCCCTGGGTGGACCTGGAGACTTCGGTGGAGCACAGCCGGAACTTTGTGCAGCGCTCTTTGAAGCAGTATATGGAGAACGATGGCTTCAATCTGGGCATTTTCTACCAGGGCCAACTGGCCGGGGTGATTGGTTATCACTCGGTAAACTGGCCGAGTAGACACGTGGAGATTGGCTACTGGCTGGGCGCTGAGTTTGAAGGCAAAGGACTGATGACCAGCGCGTGTCGCGCCCTGCTCGATTTTGCCTTTGAGAAGTTGATGCTCAATCGCGTGATGATTCTCTGCGCGTCCGGCAATGTGCGCAGTCGGGCGATTCCCGAACGCCTGGCTTTTACGCAGGAGGGGGTGCTGCGCGATGGCGAGTGGCTCTACAATCATTTTGTCGATCTGGTGGTTTATAGCATGCTTGCCCGCGAGTGGAAAAGTCTTTCGACAGGACTCCTATAGCCAATGTTGAAGTAGAGCTAGCTATGTTACAATAGAAAAAAATGGATGGGGGTTATTGCACAGATGCAATTTCCGAGAAAATCACGCGTATTGCCGCCCTGGCTACGCACATCCCCGCGTATCTTTTGTATCATTGCTCTCGCATGCATTTATTTATTTGGACTCATGGGCGGCGCTGCGCAGGTTTTCGCTGCGACGCCGACAAGCGCGCCGGGTGGGCAGGTCGCCAATCCGGTGGTACGCCAGGTGGATATTGCGCGTCCGGCTGTCGTGCGCATCATCACCAGACTGGGCGGCCATCTGACTGTGCAGTTTGCGCCGACAACGCAGAGCGCGACCTTTCCCCTGAGTGGCGGCAGCTACCCACTTGAGCTAAGCGGCAGCGGTGCATTCATCAGCGCGCATGGAGACATTCTCACCGCCGATCACGTGGTCAATCCCCCACACGATCAGAGCATCAATGATGCGCTTTACCAGACTGCCGCATCTGATATCGCGGATTATATCAACGCGCATTTCCGCGTGAGTCAGCCCGCGACCAGTGATGGGGTGCTGGCGGACCTGGAGGCGGGCGTTTTTCCATCCACCCCAACCTATGACCAGCCGAGCAGCGAGGTGTATCTGAGCACGGCCTATGCTGGTTCCATCGATGCCACGAGATTCTCGAATATCCCGGCCAAAGACCACGCGTCCGTTGACCGCATCGAGGCACAGAGTTCGTTTGACGCGATGGACGTGGCGATTATCCATGTGAACGGCATGGATGATATGCCGAGCATCCAGCTTGACGATTCCAGTCAGGTGGCGGAACAGGATACGCTAACGGTGATTGGTTTCCCTGGCCTGGCCGATGTGAGTAGCTCCCCTACAAACCTGATGACCTCATCCATCAATAAGGTCTATGTCAGCGCCATGAAAACCACCGATGCCAACGCGCCGCTGATCCAGGTGGGCGGCAATATCGAACACGGCGATAGCGGCGGCCCGGCCCTGGACGACAGCGGCCACATTGTGGGCATTGTGAGCTTTGGGCTGCTTGACCCCAATGGAACGGGCCAGACCAGCTTCCTGCAAGCCAGCAATAGCGCGCGGACCCTCATGCAGTCGTTGAACTTGAATACCGCTCCTGGTCTGTTCGAGCAGGCCTGGGCGCAGGCATTTAACGATTACGCCTCCCCGGCGCCAGGCCACTGGCATAAAGCGTTCCGGGAGCTTCAGGATCTGGTGAACGGTCATCCCGCCTTCCTGGGCGCAACCCCCTATCTGACCTATGCCCAGGATCGGGCCACCACCGAGCAATTGCCAACCTCTCCCTCCATTGGCGGTCCCAATCCAGTGCTGATCATTATCCTGGTTCTGCTGGGCGTATTGATCGTGTGCGCCATCGTGTACTTTGTGGTGAGAACGCGTCGCCATCGTCCGGTGCCTGCTATGCCCGCACCAGTCTGGGGTGCATATGCTCAGCAGCAGAGTGGGATACCGGGTGTGTATGCAGCGCCAACAATTAGTCATAGCTCAAACGGTTATCCAGCGGTGTCTGGCGAGTCAGCAAATGCGTATCCATCTGCTCTGGGCACACTATCGGATACCCATCCATCTGTGCCAGGCGAAACGGCAGGCATAGATGCGCCAGTGCCAGGCAGCCCAGGCGCGGAAGCCTGGTACGCGCAAACGACCAGCGAGATCCCCCAGACGCCGCAGCCGGATGTAACTCCCGCGCCGGTGGCAGCCATCATCCCCATACGTACCTCGACGCCGCCACCACTTACGCTGTTCCCTGATCAGGATGCCGTTGCTTCGCAGGCCGCTCGCCCGGCTATGCCAGGCTGGGCACCCCTGCCGCATACGCCGCAACCTGTAGCATCCCCAACTGAGCAACCTGCATCGATGAGCACCCCTCTTGAGGAGGGCGCCGCTCAATCGGTCGCTCAAACTGAGGCCGCACCCTTTGCGCCGATGGATATTCCTGCTCAGGAGATGCAGCAAGGGCCGGATGATTCTATTCTGGAAACACCGCAGCAGATGGATATTCCCCCTCTGGAAACACCACAATCAGCAGCAGATATCTCGACTCAGGAGACGCAACACATCTCCCCGCTGGAAATATCGCAGTCGACGACAGACGTCTCTGCTCAGGAAACGCAGCAGTCCGATCTGGCGCCTGCATTTGTACCGGAGATACCTCAGGGTGGGGCGCGCACTCTGTTCGCGCAACCAACTGCCACGCCCAGGAGCTTCTCCGTACCCAAAAGGCCTGTCGCGCCTGGCTATGAAGTGAGCACCTCGTCGGGTGTGCATACGTGGATGGCGCCCTGTGGCCATACCAACACGCCAGAGGTGCGCTTCTGCCGCGTGTGTGGCCAGCCAGTTCGAGCGAGCGTGCTGGAGACAAACGAGTAGCCAATGTGGGATGTAGCTCCTGGATGAAGAGAAGTGCCTGGCATGATTGTCGGGCACTTCTCTTTTTATGCTTCTTCTGGAAAGAAGGCATGTTGGTAGATCTCATCTCCTGAAAGCTTGATATCCAGGCGCGCGAGAGTTGTGGTATCCCCTGGCCCAAAATTTCTCAGCGTCCAGGGATTTTGCTGCTCACGCTGGTAGACCTCGAAATCTCTCCATGTATTTTCCCGCATATAGGCTAATTCCATCGAAACATTCTGTTTTTTGGAAGAAATTGAGGTATAATTCTCCTAGCGATTGTTCCACTGATAGACATCTGGAGATTGTCTCCCAGATTTTGACAGAAGTTCCCGAAAAAGCATAAGGGCGGAAAATATGTATCAAGAAGAGCACATATACGGTTCCAGTACATGGAAGATATTCTACAGAGCGTGTCTGCTAGGGATGCTTTGCCTGGCTCTCATGTGTCTGGGCGGAAGGGGCGCTGTCCCGACTGCCTATGCTGATGGTGTGCCAGGCGGAAATGTCGCGGACCCTGGAGTGAGGGCTGTCGATATTGCCAAGCCTGCGGTGGTGCGCATCATCACGATTGTGATTGGGCAATTGAGCGTGACATTCTCCAATGGGCAGAGTGTGACCTTTCCTACGACATCTCAACAGGGGATTAATGGCTATCCTCTGGTACTCTCAGGCACAGGCGCTTTTATTAGCGCGCACGGCGATCTGCTGACTGCCGATCACGTAGTCAACCCGGTCGCGGACGACAAGCAGGGCCTCGATCAAGGTTTAGATCAACTGGCCGCGCAAGATATCGCCGATTACATCAATCAGAATCTCAAGCCCGCGACTCCCGTCTCGCCGGATCAGGTGGCACAACAACTGGCCAGTGGGCAGTTAGTGTCCTCTTCCCAGTATCAACAGCAGGGGAGTCGGATCTACTTGAGCACGGACTTTAGCGGTCCGCTGACCTCATCCACTATTCGCGGTCTGCCGGCCAGCGATTCTGCGACGGTCGATCAGGTCAAACAGCATAGCCCATTTAGCGCGCTGGATGTTGCGATCATCCACGTCAGTGGTATGGACAATATGCCGATGCTGCAACTGGGCAATGCCTCGGCTGTGCAGGAGCAGGATAACCTGAAAGTCATTGGCTTTCCGGGTGCTGCCGATATTGGTACCAAACCTACGGGCTTGTTGACCTCTTCCATCAATGGGGTGCTGGTCAGCTCCATTAAATCGACAGATAGTGGTGCGCCGTTGATTCAGGTCGATGGCAATATCGGACCGGGCGATAGCGGTGGGCCGGCGCTGGATAACAATGGCAATGTGGTGGGCATTGTGAGTTTTGGTCCCGCGCAAGGCGGGGGCACCGGCTTCCTGCGCAGCAGCGATAGCGCGAAACCCTTGCTACAAGCTGCCAATATCAGTACCACGCCTTCCAATTTCCAGCAATTGTGGAGCAAGGCGTTCAACGATTACTCCTCGAAAGCTGCTGGCCATTGGCACATGGCGGAGCAGGAACTCACTCAGATCCAGAGCCAGTTTCCACACTTTCAGGCGGTCTCGCCGTTCTTGCAATATGCGACCACGCAGGCGCAAAACGAGCAGGCTTCCGCGAATTCTGGTCAATCAAACGCGCCTGGCAGCGTTTTGGGGATCAATCCCCTATGGCTTATCATAGGTGGTGTGATCCTGCTGTGTATCGTCCTCTTCGGCGGCATGGCGGTTGCGCGTCGGAAAAAACCGGCTGTGGCAGCATCAGGCTCGTACTCAAATGGTCAGAGCTATGGCGCGTTTCCCGCAAATACTCCTCTGAACGGCCAGAGCTATGGCACGCTCCCCGCAAATGCCCCTCTGAACGGCCAGAGCTATGGCACGCTCCCCTCAGATGCACCAACAGGCTTCTCGTCAGGGCAGAATATGCCGGGCGCTGTTCCACAAACGCCCTCGCATCCAGGCTTGCCCAGCGCGATCCCGCAAACGCCGCCTGTGGTATATCAGCAACCAGCAGGCTACGGACAGGGCTATCCGTCTTCACCGGCGACGCCCCTGCCTGGACAGCCGGGGTATCAGCCGCGTGTAACAGTGAACCAGCCACAGCCAGCGCAACAGACTCCAGGCATGGCGGCCTTCGGCGCGCCACATACACCTTCACCGTCGCCAGCGCCCGCATCGCCTGACCCTGATGCTACGTTGCGGTCGGACAACGCTGCCGGTGTGCCGCAGTGGCGTACGTGGCCATGCGGACACGTGAATCGTCTCGACGCGCGTTTCTGCGGCATCTGTGGAGCGGTGGCCCCGCCCGTGCCCAGCGCGTCACAGGCCAAACCATAAGGGTGCGCCGGATGCGATGAGCATCTGTTGCGCGAGAGGGACGTCGGACGCGAGGGCCGGCGCTACACCCAAGAGGATGGGGAGGCAAGCTCCAGAGGCGCTAGCGCCAAACAGAGCGGCCCTGCTATTGGATGTATAAGGTAACGATCTAGGAGCTTTCTGCCTTTGCAAAGGCAGAAAGCTCCTAGATCGTTTTTTAATGGCTTATAACATAGAGTTCACGCACCCATGATGCTGTAGCCAGCATCAACAAACATGATCTCTCCGGTGATAGCGCGGGCAAGGTCGCTGGTGAGGAAGAGCGCGGCGTCGCCCACTTCGTTTTGCTCGATGTTGCGGCGCAGGGCTGCGATATCGCTGGTGTGGCTGCGGAAGGTGGTGAAGCCACTGATACCGCGCGCGGCCAGGGTGTTGACCGCGCCGGCTGAGATGGCGTTGATGCGGATGTTGTACTCGCCCAGTTCGTAAGCCAGATAGCGCACGCTGCACTCCAGCGCTGCTTTAGCCACGGCCATGACGTTGTATTTGGGCATGACGCGTCCACTGGCCTGGTAGGTCATGGTCAGGATGCTGCCGCCGCCTGCCGCCTGCATCAAAGGCTGCGCGCGCCGGGCCATCGCGGTCAGTGAATAGGCACTAACATCGAGGGCAGTGAAAAAGTCCTGGCGCGATGTCTGCACAAAAGGATTTTCCAGCGCCTCTTTGGGGGCAAAGGCTACCGAGTGGATGAGGATATCCAGTTTACCCCCGAAGAACTCGCCAGCCTGGGCGAAGGTGCTATCGAGATCGGCGTCGTTCTGCACGTCGCACTGAAAGGTCGCGGTCCCCGGAATCTGTTCCGCCAGCTCTTTGACGCGTCTCTCCATCGGCTCAATATACGAAAAGGCTAACGCGGCCCCTTCGCGTGCCAGGGACTGGGCGATGGCCCAGCCAATCGAATTTTTGTTGGCAATGCCAAAAATAAGTGCTTTCTTTCCTTCGAGTAAAGGCATAGATGTCTCCTCGCAAAAAAATGGTGATACGCTGAGCGAGCGGTGTGAGAGGTGCATCATCAACACCGCCAACTCATTGGAATTAGTAGGCGACGGGATAACCCCTGCTGACCCAGCCGTTCATGCCGTTGGCCAGATTATACACTTTTTGCAGGCCCGCTACCAGGGCGATTTCGCTGGCAGTGGCGCTTCTCTGGCCCGAACGACAGACAAAGATGACCTCTTCATCTGTCGGTAAGTTGAGTTCCTGCAAGGCGTGGCCAAAAGAATAGATGCCGTTGATCGGCAGCAGGCTGGCTTCGGCGATATGTCCTGCCTGCCACTCGTCCGGCTGGCGTACATCGATGACGCGCGCGCCCTGCTCGATCATCTTCTGTGCCTCATCGGTGCCAATGGTTGTGTATGGAAAAGCCTCGTTTTCGTCCTCGTAAGGCATGGGGAAACTCCTTCTTTATTACTGCGCGCTCTCGTACTGTTCAAGCCAGAGGCGGCCCAGCGTCGTCAGGCTGATGAGGTATTCATCGCCTACAAAGGTCATGGTCAGCAGGCCCTGGTCTTCCATGTCGCGAAAATCGTCGGTGACCAGGAAATAGTGGCGCACAATGCGTGCCAGGTCGCTCTCCGGCAGGTCTTTCCAGATCAAGAGTTCGCGCAAAACGGCGGCAAATTTCGGGCCGCTATCATCAATTGCCCGCATAGATTTGTGTCCTTGTATGCATATGTTCGGGAGAGACCGCGTGTATCTCTGTGCCCTCCAGTGTAACAAATCCGCTCGGTGAAAACAAGCGAATCTCCGCGAAGCTGTGAAGGCAGGGGGTGTTGCGCAGCGAGCAGGGCGCGCCCCAGGGGCGTCCTGGGGTTGGGTGGAAGGTGCCCTCGACGTCGCTTGAGCGCGTGTGCTATAACAAGCTAGATGCTTCACACAGTAATTATGAAGAATGTCTTCTCTGCTGGTATGCAGAAAACCAATAAGGAGGCCCATCCAGCTATGTCCGACTCAACGCGCGCGGGGATTCAGACCAGCACTGTGATACGCAATATTGGACAGCTCGTGACCGTGGCGCAACAGCCGTTGCCAGGCGTCAGCGGTCCTCTTCAGGTGATCTCCAACGCGGCTCTGGCCACACATGACGGGAAAATCGTCTGGCTTGGCCCAGACAACGACGCGGAGCCGCTGTTCCAGCACGGCCACGGCGATGGTGTGACGATTGTTGATGCCGAGGGCGCGGTGATTACGCCGGGCCTGGTGGACTCGCATACGCACCTGGTCTTTGCCGGTGACCGGGCGGCTGAGTTTCATCTGCGCCGCCAGGGGGTGAGCTATGGTGAACTGCTGGCTCAGGGGCGCGGCATTCTCGCGACGATGAAGGCCACACGCGAGGCCGATACGGAGACGTTGACCGAGCTGGCCCTGGCCCGTCTACACTCGCTACGTCAGTATGGCACGACCACGGTTGAGATTAAGACGGGCTATGGCCTGGATGTAGTCACCGAGGAGACGTGTCTGCGCATCATTAACAGCCTGAACGCGCTCGAAGCTACGCCCAAGTATCAGCATGACCGGGTGCGCGTGGTGCCGACCTTTCTGGGCGCGCACAGTCTCCCACCCGAATATCGTGACAGGCGCGAGGAGTATGTGCGGCTGGTCATTGAAGAGATGCTGCCCGCGTTTGTGGGCCTGGCGCGTTTCTGCGACGTGTTTTGCGAGCGCGAGGCCTTTACGCAGGAGGAGTGCCGGCGCATCCTGGTCCGAGCCAAAGAACTGGGCTATGGTCTCAAGATCCACGCCGAGCAGCTCAGTCCCTCCGGCGGTGCGCGCCTGGCCGCGGAACTGGGCGCGACCTCAGCGGACCATCTGGATTTTGCCAGCGACGAAGACCTCGACGCCATGCGCGAGGCTGGTGTGGTGGCGACACTGCTGCCCGGCTGTTCGTACACCTTGCGTACACCCTATCCGTCCGCGCGGCGTTTGCTGGACAGGGGCCTGCACGTGGCCCTGGCCACCGACTTCAACCCCGGCACCTCGTACTGTGAGAGCATGCAAACAATGCTCAGCCTGGCCATGTCAGCGATGGGGATGAGCCTGGACGAGGCTCTGGCAGCCGCGACGATCAACGGCGCTCGCGCACTGGGTCTACAGGAGCGCATCGGTAGCCTGGAGGTTGGCAAGAACTGCGAACTGGCACTCTGGTCCATTCGCGATTACCAGGAGATCGGCTATCACTTTGGCATCAATCTCGTGCATTCGGTGTTACGCTTATAAATCATGTGTTTCACGTGAAACGCTTTAACGACACAGAGGGGACGAACAGATGGCTCAGGCTCCGGGCGAAATGACGTTCACCACGGATCTGCTGACCACCCTGCGCGAGGACAGGTATAGCCCGCGTGGCTGGTGGCGTTTTCTGACGCGCGCGTGGGAGATGTCATGCCAGACCGCCCGCGAGCATCCCACCCTGCGCCGTTCGTGGGTACACGTGACCCTGCTGAATGGCGCGCTGACGTTGCTGGCTCTCACGCTCAGTTTCGCGTGGGAAGGCCCCGCAACGGCCTGGCGACTGATGCCGGGCTTCCTCTTCTGCGTGGCCTGGCAGCAGAGCGACCTCTTCTGGCATCTAGGTCTGAACCGTCGCGCAAGTGATGAGACATTACTGCCGACTATTGGCTACGCCAATCTGTTAACTGGTTGGCGCGGTCTATGTGGCTCGTTCTTATTGGGCAGGCTGCTTGGAGGCGTCAATACGCCGCTGGATCTGGCTTTAGGCGTCTTCCTGCTCGGCGTGGCCACAGATATCCTTGACGGCCAGCTTGCGCGCCGCACGCACACACAGAGCAAACTAGGCCAGATCATCGATGGCGAGACAGACTTCTGCCTCTACGCCGCGCTCACGCTGATTATGGCCCAACATGGTCTGCTGCCCCTCTGGCTGGTCTTGCTTATGCTGGCACGCTTCGTTCTGCCCCTGCTGGCCGGGCTGATCTGTTATTTCGCTCTGGCGCGTCCCGTGCGCTTCGGCTCGACACTTGTGGGTAAATGGGCAGGCCTGGCGCAGTGTCTCTACTTCCTGTTACTCTTAGCGCCACCCGCCCTGCTCTTCCTCACACGTCCCCTCCAACTCCCCCTGCTCATCGTCACGCTTGCCCTGCTGATCCTGGCCCCGCTGACGCTGATCGTGACAAATATCTATCAATACAAAGCGTGATGGTATCGGACCGCGCCATACAACCTCTGGCTTCAGCAATATGGATGGCAGCGGGAGTAGTCACTTCAACTTTTTCCGCAAAAATGCCAGCGCGCCCTCTTCCCAGCGTGGTGCGAGCCACGCGAAGAGCTGTGTGTGGGCTTCGGCAGGTGCAAGCCGCGTAGGAGTGATATTGTGCTGATCCATCCAGGCATCGGCGCGCATATAGCAGGTGCCATCCCAGCCGCTACTGGTACCCTGCTCGTTGCGGTTAGAAGCGGTACCGGACATGACGATGGCGGCGGTGTTTTGCAGATCGATCAGCGCGTGGTCAAAAGCGGTCTTGTCGGCCTTATCCTGCATACCCGCCTGTTTTCTGAGCGCCCTGACATCGATGATCTCATGCTGCTGGACGATCTCGTACAACTGGAGCGCTGATCGTGCCAGGGTGCCAGCGACGTAACGCTCCTCAATGGTCCTGTCCCCGGTTAGCAGAGAGCAGACAAGCGGGAAAATGTCGCGTGAGATGAGCAGCGGTTTGGAGCCGATGAATCTGCCGTAGGCCGCGACCCCCTCGGTAGCAAAACGGTTGCGCCAGCGCCAGGGGTCGGTCTCGGCACTGGTATGCCATGCATCATCGCGGGTGATGGCTTCGAGTGACGGATGGTCGGGGATGAAGTTGGATAGGGGCATGATCCCCACTTGCGCGACGGCGTGGCAAGCCTCTTCGTATGTAGTGACTATCTGGTGCGACACAATGCGTTGCTCCTTCTTCTGGATAATGTGTTTCAGAGATAGTGTACAACATGCGAGCCTCTCCTCACTTCACGATAAGGCACGATTTTTGTGTGGTGGGGGGGAAGATGATTAAACAATTATTTCAAAGAAACACAAAAAAAGATTTTTACCCACAACACATATATTTGTGAAAAGAGGCTTCTGCTATATATCCAGGTTAGCGTTCCTCGCGTGGCTCTCGATAAAGCGTTTGCGGGGCGCCACCTCATCACCCATCAGCATGGTGAAAACCTCGTCGGCTTTGGCGGCCTCTTCGATAGAGACTTTGAGGACGGTGCGTTTCGCGGGGTCCATCGTGGTCTCCCAGAGTGTTTCGGGGTTCATTTCGCCGAGACCTTTGTAGCGGCCAATCTCCGGCTCTTTACCGTTGTGTGAGGCTTTATACTCGACTACGAGATTGTCGCGCTCCTCGTCGGTATACACGAAATGGACCTGCTTGCCGAACTTGATATGGAAGAGCGGCGGTTGAGCGATATAGAGATGCCCATGCTCGATTAATATTTTCATATGACGATAGAAGAAGGTCAGCAGCAGAGTGCGAATGTGCGCGCCATCTACGTCAGCGTCGCACATAATCACGACGCTGCCATAGCGCAGTTTGGCGAGATTGAAGCTCTCATCGAGGCCCGCGCCAATGGCAGTGATGATGTTCTTGACCTCTTCGTTTTTAAGGATTTTGTCCAGTCCCACGCGCTCAACGTTGAGGATTTTACCGCGCAGCGGCAGAATTGCCTGAAAGTGACGATCTCGACCTTGCTTCGCACTATTATGGACAAAGACGCCGCTAGCTAGCGCGAAATTGTGCGTGCCTGGCACTTCAAGATCGTATACGTCGAGCGTCTCTGCCAGAGCATCCACTTTAACAACTTTGTGATTATAGGTAGCAACAGCTTTACTATACCCTTGAATAGTAATCTCTGGCTCGCTCATATCAGAAGACTTCCGATACAATGGCATCAGAGATTCATCCTGAGCAAGTTCCGCCGCAGCTTTATAGCTTCCATCGCGCAACATAAAACGATGGTCAGGGGTGCAGACAATTGTTTCGCCGTTGTCGAGCGTCACTTTCACAACCCTGGTATTTGTTTTCGTTACTCGCGCATGTATCAGGCGCTCCAAACCAATAGTGCCGTCTTTGCGGATAGTGTAGCCAAAGTGCTTTTTGCCCTCGGCCTGTTCCGCGATCAGGTCTGTGAAGCTGAGCGCGCGCCCATCGGCCAGGGCGACGCGTGTATCGGCAGCAAAACAACCACCTGCCGAATCACCCTCGACGAGATACAGTTCACACCGATCAGCGTGCTTCTCCGAGCAGTCGGCGAGCTTGCCGGGCAGCGTGGTGTCGAGTACGTTTTTGCGCTGGATGAGGTCGCGGGCAGCTCGCGCGGCTTCGCGGGCGCGGGCCGAGAGCAGGCACTTTTCGATGATGGCTTTGGCCTCGCTGGGCGTCTCCTCCAGGTAGCGGGTGAGCATCTCGGTAGTGACGGTCTGCACCACTGGACGCACCTCGGCGTTGTTTAGTTTGGACTTGGTCTGGGCCTCGAACTGCGGGTTGGGAATCTTGACGCTGATCACATAGGTCAGCCCCTGGCGCACGTCATCGCCGGTCAGGTTGCTATCTTTCTCTTTGAGCAGGTTGGCTTTGCGCGCGTAATCATTGAGCGTGTTGGTGAGGGCGCTGCGGAAGCCGGTGATGTGCATGCCGCCGTCAATGGTGTTGATGCCGTTGGCGAACGAGAACTCGGTGGCGTTCCAGGTGTCATTATACTGCACCGCCAGTTCGACTTTCACGCCGTCGAGATCGCGGATCGTGCTCACCGGACGCTCCTGGACGCACTTGCGGTTCTTGTTCAGGTGGCGCACAAAGGAGACCAGGCCGCCCTCAAAGTAGAAGGTGACCTCGCGTTCGCGGTCAACGCGTTCGTCGCGCAGGGAGATGGTCAGGCCACGGTTGAGGTATGCCATTTCACGGAAGCGCTGAGCCATTACGTCAAAGTTATAGTCGCGGGTCTCCAGCACTTGCAGGTCGGCCAGGAAAGAAGTCGTGGTGCCGGTTTCGCCTTCAGGCACCGGGCCAACGGTCTCCAGGGGTGTAGTCGGGATACCGCGCGCGTAGCGTTGACGATAGTGGTAGCCGTCGCGTTTGACATCGACCTGGCACCATTCTGAGAGCGCGTTGACGACCGAGACGCCGACACCGTGCAGGCCGCCGGAGATCTCATAGCCGCCATTCTCGCCGCCAAACTTGCCGCCAGCATGCAGGATGGTCATTACCACCTCCAGCGTCGAGAGGTTCGGGCGCTGGTGATGTTTGGCGATGGGGATGCCGCGTCCATCGTCGCTAATCGTCACTGAGCTATCGTCGTGGATAACCACATTCACAGTGCTGGCGCGACCGGCCATTACCTCGTCGATACTGTTATCCACCACCTCGGTGATCAGATGGTGTAGGCCGCGCTGGTCCGTCGCGCCAATATACATGCCGGGGCGTACCCGGACAGCTTCCAGGCCTTCGAGAATCTGAATGCTCTGTTCATCATAGTTTTTGGTGCCAACATGTCCATTGCCATTCCCTTTGCTACCACTGCCCTTGCCGCCGCCCTGCACCTCGTTGTTCTCATTGACCTGGCTCTGCTGAGCAGCATCGTCATCCTGCGCTTGTTCTGCCATGAGCGATTCTCTCGTTTTTGCCATAGAAACCATTTATCCTTTATGTTACCGCTGGTAACGGAGCACACTGGCACACTCTTTGCCACACCCTGGCGTGAAAGTGTACCGAGACATTGAACGCCATTGTACATGGAGGTGTACACGCGGCGGAGAAGATAGACAGGATCACGCCAACTCTACACACTACAACGTTTCATTTTCCGCGACAAGAAGGCCTGGGCCGGTTGATGCTCTTCCTTTTTGTCTGATCTATCCTGAAGATATATTCCAAAAGAGTAGCTAAAATCCGGTTGAAGAACCGTCTTTTCAGCTACTCTATTCTACCACAATTCGCTCTTTTTGGAAAATGTGGCCTGGATTTTTTAGTAACGATTGCCACTCATAGGCAGGCCCTGGGGTATCCCTTGCATATTGGGCATCCCTTGCATCCCACCAGGCATGCTGCCCTGCATTGGACCGGGGCCACCCATGTTGCTGGCGCAGTAGGGGCAGAAGGTCCAGCGCAACTCTAACAAACGCTCGCACTTGGGGCAAGGTCGTTTGAGTTTCTGGCCACACGACGGGCAGATCTGGAAATCACCCTCGACGCGCGCGTGACAATTGTTGCAGGTCTGGCGCTCTGTCATCTCTGCCAGTAGAGACTCTTCCTCTAACTGACGCTCGTACACCTCGGCCAGGGTCTGGCGAGGACGTAAGATCATGTAGATAAACAGACCACAGACAAAGAAAACCGCCACGAGCAGCGTGGCAAGCACCTGGGTCAAGAAATCCTGCGTGCGCGCGCGAACGTCTCGGAAGGTCCATACGACCAGGCTAATCCAGAAGACAATCAAGAAGGTGACCACATAACCGATGAGTAAACCGGTAACCTGGGTGATGGTATTTAAGATCCCGCTGGCGGCAAATACCATAGAACTTGCAAACACTGTTTAAGCCCCTTTCAGCGCGTTAGTATAGAATAATGGGTAATGATACCCCGACACCTGTTTTGTTCGAAGCATCCCTCTTATTCCTGCCGTTTCGCGTTTCCTGTGTGTGAGATACCCGATATCCTTTTCAACGAAGCGGCGGTACAAAAAGACGACAAACCAGGACTAAGAGGTTGCACGAAGCAACATCTCCTCCATTATGCCTGCCCCTATGCAGGCCTTCTATTCCCTTATATACCCCTCAGACCTCCTAAACCCTCTTATCCCTCCTCAGACCCATTCCGTTTCCTCATCTGCATTCCCTGCCCATCCTCGCGCATGACAACCCTACTATAAGTGTGCCACAAAACTGGCGTTCAGGCAACCCTTTTCCCCGGCATTAGTCCCTATGGCGATGTCTTGCGCTGGGGTATAGGGTAGCTCAGAAATGTTCTGAGCTTCGCAATCATTCATTGACCTCAAACCTGGAAGCGTACCGACGCACATTTATGCAGTCCTGTCCTTAGTATATATGACAGTAGAAAGCCGCTAAACGTCTCGTTAACTCAACGTATATGAAGGTGAGAGGGAATAGACGTGGCTAGGCGAGTTCTCTCTTCACTCATCTGGCCACCATACGATGGCACGTCCCGTTGTTGCTCAATGGCCATAGCGCCCCTGCTTTCTCTGCTAATCTGCCTATGCCTATCTATAGTAGACACGAAAAGACAAATGCGGTAAGGGAAAACTCTCGCCTATTCCGCGTGCAAAAATTGTGCAACTATCTCAACCGCGCTATCCAGCGTATGCCCATCGATCCAGGTGAGGCGCTGGTCTTTGCGGAACCAGGTGAGCTGGCGGCGTGTGAAATCGTGGATAGCAAACTTCAAGCGCTCGACCATGATGGACTCACTAGCAAAGTCGCCGCGCAAGAAACGGCTGATGAAGCGATATTCCAGGCCAAAGGCTTCCAGGCGTTCGTGGCTCAGACCTTCTGCCAGCAGGGCGCGCACTTCCGCGACCATGCCCTGTTTTATACGTTCATCGACACGCGCGTCGATGCGGGCGTAGAGTTCCTGACGCGGCCAGGCGATGGCTAGCAGCAGACAGGTATAGAGCGGATCGGCGACGCGACGCTGCTCCGAGAAAGGCTGGCCGGTCACCAGACAGACTTCGAGGGCGCGAATCACACGGCGCGGGTTCTGGCGGTCAACCGTGGCCGCGCACCGGGGGTCGAGACGTTCCAGTTCGCTTAACAGCTCTGCCAGGGGACGGTTCTCCAGTTGGGCGCGTAGTTCAGGTTGGGGCGCGATGGCCGGGATGTCCAGGTGATCGACGACGGCCTGGATATAGTGGGGCGAGCCACCGACCAGCAACGGCTGAAGTTGGCGTGCCAGAATCGCCTCGATAGCCGCAATAGCCTCTTGCTGGAAACGCGCCACTGTGTAGGTCTCGCGGGGATCTACAACATCGATCAGGTGATGCGGGACCAGCGCCCGTTCAGCGGGCGTGACTTTGGCCGTACCAAGATCGAGGCCGCGATACACCTGGCGTGAATCGGCGGAGATGATCTCGCCCTGAAACGTTTGCGCGAGAGTGATACCCAGAGAACTTTTGCCGGAAGCCGTCGGACCCGCCACTACCACCAGTTTCGGTAAGTTTGCCATCATGGATGTGGTTTCTGCTTTAAGAGGCGATCAACGCGTAGTACCAGCGCCACCCCGACGCCGACGCCCAGCAGCACTCCAAAGGGCGTAAAGCAGCCTGCCGCCAGACCATTGCTCAGCACGAAGCCCAGTGTGCCACCTAAGATCACTGCCAGCGTGAACATCAGCCAGCGTTGGCGGCGCATCCCCCAGGTCGCGCCGTTGATGAGCATGCTACTGATCCTGGGCAGTGACCCGATGGTCGCACCCAGCGCGGTGAGTAGCAGCATGATGAAGAGATGCAGTTCGGGCACACCGTGGCCGATGAGATTCTGCCAGGCTGCTTCACCCAGGCCGAGCAGGATCAGAGCTGCGCTCAGGCTGGTGCAGGTACGATTGATGGTCTCTTTGCCAGTCCACTGCGTTAGCCAGTTGGCGATGACTACGCCCAGCGTCGAGAAAGGGACCAGGCCGGCGAGGATCAACGTAAACCAGGGGCTAGGCGGCAGGAGCGAGACATGGGCCAGCAGCGGCAGCTTTGAGAGCACCAGGTAAAAGAAACCGGCTGAGATAAAGGCGGTGAGAAAGGTCAGGATCAGTTTCATGCGCGAGATCTGGCGCGGCGAGATGTTTTGCAGGGGACTCCAGCCACCCCCGCCCGGAGGACCGTACTTGGCCTTGTACTCGGTGGCACGGCTGGTATCCAGCGGCTGATCGACGGTCACGCTGGCCTGGGGAGCCATACGCATTCTGCCCGCACCCGGCACCACTGTTTCAGCAGCCAGCGCACTTGCCCCCTGTGCCGCCTGTTTGCGCGCAATGGTCGTGGTGGTATAGCCCAGCACATCCACCTCAATGGTCACGGCAACCTCGCGCCCGCCCTCGTCCTGGGAGATCATGATTGTACCGGTATAGTGCGTGGCACCGCGCAGACGCGTACTATCGACGCGCACATTGACGGGCGAGCGCGAGCCATCGAAGGCCGCCTGATCCACCACAATCCAGGATTCAACCGGGTGGATGGTGCCGCTGACAAGGGCCCCTTTCGCTCCGGCAATGGTCAGCAGGATGGATGCGGAAAGGCCGGGATAGACCTGCCCGAAGTCGATGGTGCGCGGTTCAACAACCAGCGCCGCCACACCACCTACCGCGGGATACGAGCCAGTGCGTCCACCGCTGGTGGGTTGCGAACCCGTTGTGCCGCGTGTGTGCGCGGCTGGTCCCAGCACCGCCTGGAGAAACTTGTTTACCGCCATCTCTGGCTCGCCGGTGGTCGCGCGAATACGCCTGGCGGCGCGGGCCAGCTCGTTCTCGCCGATCTCCTGCAACCACGATTCGATTTCCCCCGCGAAGAGATAATCGGCGGCCTCTTCGGGATAGTGCGAGCAGAGGTCGGCCAGTTCGTCGGGGGTCGTGGCTTCGCCGCCATTCTCAAAGCGGAACGTACCGATGCCCAGCAGTGCGCGCCGAAAAACCACGATGCTCTCGTAGCGATCCTCCACTTTGAGTGAAGTGGCCTTTTCCAGCACCCGCGCCACGGGGGGCGAGATATGCGGATAGGACAGATGGACATCTTTCAGGCCAAAGCCCTGATCGTTCATCGCGTCGGTCATCAACTGAAAAAGCGTCATAGCCAGAGAATAGATATCCGAGCGTGCATCGGTCTGGGAACTGCCATACTGTTCGGGGGGCGCGAAACCGGGCGTGCCCAACAATTGCGTGTCCTGCGCAGTGCTGAAGCGGAACAGGCGCGCGATGCCAAAGTCGATCAGCTTGATATGCCCGGCACGCGTCAACATAATATTGCCAGGTTTGAGGTCGCGGAAAATGATCGGGGGCTGCTGGCCGTGCAGATACTCCAGCACATCGCAGAGCTGACGCGCCCAGCCGAGCACGCGACGTTCCGAGAACGGCCCGTTATTCGCCTCAAGCAGTTCTTCCAGTGTGCTGCCATCGACAAATTCCATCACCAAAAAATGCCGCGTCCCCTCAGTAAAAAAGTCGGTGAACGCGGGCAGATTGGGATGGTTGAGACGGGAGAGAATACGCGCCTCGGCCAGAAAATTCTGAATAGCCTGGGGACGCTCGTGCTGAGGCACCGTCGAGAGGCTCATTTCTTTAATGGCGCAAGAGGTGCCGCGCCGGGTATCCCTGGCCTCGTAGACCGCAGCCATCCCGCCCCGCCCAATCGCGCGCACAATCACATAGCGCTTACGCAAAAGAGTACGTGGATCAAGCTGTCCCGTCTGGGCATTGTTTTTGCTGCCTGGCTGTCGGCTAATTGGACTGTTCCCCCATCGCAAAAAGTTTGTTTCTCAGTATAGCACACTCCCTCTACAGGAAATATTCCTCACCATCTTCCTTTAACTTCTACGTTTACACCGCCTGAAAAGTAGCAATTTTTGAGCCGCGTATAGGAGACATTACCTATAAGAATCGCATTTTGTATGATTTGCCCATATGCGGATGGTACAATAACTGAGTATGTGCAGCGTTGAAGGCTTGCATATCTCTCTTTTAAGAACGTTTGTCGTCGTATGTCGGTCAAATTCGTACAGGGTATTTTTGTAGCGTGGGCTGAAGACATGCGGCTGAAGGCAGGGTTGAGGGGAGGTGGTGAAGTGGGGTCGTGACCGGACAGCGGAAGTTGCCGGTAAACTCTGCCTGATAGTGTAGAGGATGCGCATGAGTAAACGACCCGTACAGAAGTATCTTGTACAAGTGTTACTGTTAAGTTTAATTGTTCTACTAGTAGGTGGAGGCGTGGCGCTGCTGAACCAGTGGCAGCAGGGGCCGGTGCCAGGCCATGCCAGCGATGATAACGTTGTCGGACCTCCATCCCTACCAGCTTCCAATGTTGATGCCATTTTCCGAAGCCTGGGTAGCCCGATGGTGGGAACCGGCCAGGCTGTCGAGCAGGCCTCGCGCGCGCAGAATATCGACGATGCCTTCGCCCTGGCCGTGTGGTGGACGGAGACCAATGATGGCGCGGCAGGCGTCGGACTGCACGACCGTAATCCCGGCAGTGTACGCGGCAGCGTCGGCTATCCCTCGGCCTTTGATGGCTACACTATCTATCCCTCCTATACCGCTGCTGTGACCTACTGGTTTAGCATGCTGAAACGCGTCTATATCAACCGCGGCCTGACCACCGTCTCGGCGATTGCTCACCCCTATGTGGGCACATCGACCTCCAATCTATGGGCGGGCAAGGTCATTACGCTGATGAACCGCTACCGCGCCGCAGCGCCGCCACCCCCCCCGCCCCCCGCAACC
>CAXUEY010000023.1:0-15044 GCA_964250225.1 uncultured Ktedonobacteraceae bacterium
TGTTCTGCAAGATCAATCTTATGTGCATAATTTGAAGTGATTTCCACAGACTGATAATATCGTTCTGTATATAGATACGCTGATGAATGGGGAAAGGTCAAGGATATAGCAACATGGTCCCACGCGTTTTTGGGGCGGGTGACTAGCGCAGTGCTTCCGTGGGCAGGATAATACGCACGGTCACGCCTTCGCCCGGTGTGCTGTGGACGTTCAAGCTGCCGCCTGCAATGGCCAGCAGGGCACTGTGGGTGAGCAGGCCGCCACCAGTGCCGGTAGTGCCGCTGGCGGGAGAGCTGATACCTACGCCATTGTCAGCAACCAGTACTTCGAGCTGGGGATGCTGGGGACTCCAGGTGGCTTTGAGGGTCAGGCGCAGTGGGCGATGCACATCTGTGCCGCGCGCGTGGCGGGCGGCGTTGCGCAGGGCCTCCTGTACGGCGGCAAAGATCAGTTCGGCTATGGCTGGCGAGATCACCTCATCGATGTGTGTGGCGGTCTCTTCGGTGATCTCCCACTCAACCTCGTCGAAGGCCTGCTGAAAATCCTGCTCCAACATCGTCGAGATGGCGTTAATCAGGCCGTCGTGTTCAAGACGGTGTGGTGCGCCAGGCGCGGTGGCGCGCATCATCGCCGCCAGGCGGCGATGCGTGGCGCTGATGATCTCGATGGCCTCGTCTATGGCTTCTTGACGCGTTTCTCCAGGCTCGCTCATTGGGCTACTTTCCTGCTCTATAGTAGCGTTTTTCCCGCAAGTGCTATGCATATCCTGCTCGATTTCGGCATTTGTGCAAGTCGCACCCGTTGGGTTGTTCTTCTCGGCTGGAAAGGATGATGTTTCAGCCTCTGCTGAGAGCACCAGGTGGTTGTTTTGTGGGAGCGAGCGCAACCTCTCCAGTTGCAACAGAGCCAGGTGCATCTGGGGCAGAATTTCATCGTGCAGCACGCGCCGCTGTTGCGCTCCGAGCAGCTTCACATCGACGACGCGCCGACGCAGCAGGCTCGCCACGGCTTGCATGGCCTCGTGATCGCCCAGGGTGTCGAGGATGCGTTGACCGCAGGCGTGGGCGAGGTTCATATCCTCATCGGTGAAGACGCCGCCGTCCGCGCGCGGGCCGAGGTAGAGCGTGGCGGCCAGGCCGCGCTCGTTGTAGATGGGCAGCACCCAGACGATCATGGGTTGCTCATTCACATAGACCTGAATGCGATGCGCGGGCGCTGTCTGCATGATCTCCCTCGTTTCAGGGCGTCGCGTATACCTTTCATACTGACCGCTCTTTGGTGACTTGATCCAGCCCGGACCCGGCACGAGGTCTGTGGGCCAGCGATAACTAAAGCTGCGCCGTGCCGCGCCCGTCAGAATCGCGAGAGAGGCACATTGGACGCTCAACACATCATGGCAGAGGTGGAAGAAAAGATGCTCCAGTTCCTGTTCAGTGCGCGGCAGGTCGGTATTCAGCCAGTGGCGCTGGCTGGTGCTGCGTACAAACGGCCCTAGCAGGGAGACATAGCGATCATGGGCGGTATAGCTGCCCCACGTGAAGAGCGCGTAGGCCCCCGTCGCCAGGCACGTGATGAGCAGCAGGCCGCCCAGCGTGCTTCTGGTCAGCGCGACCAGCACAGCGATCAGGACAGCCACCAGCGTGGAGACAATCACCACGCCACGCCACTGTTCAAAGAAGCCGCGTCGTGCCAGTGGCCGTTCGATCAGCACACCATGCCGCACAATCGAGTAGCCAATCAGCAGGATGACCAGGGCCACCGAGCCAGTGGCCAGCAGGTCGAGGATCAGCAGGTTAAAGGGGACAGGCGAGCCGGGTGGCAGAACTGTTGCCGGCAGTGGCCCAGAAGGGCGCGTACCATAACCAAACCAGTTGAGCATGGATTGCGCGACCAGCACGCCGAGGGTTGTCGTCAGGCACACCATAAGCAGCGCGGCCAGCAGCAGGCCGGGTCGCGCCAGGTGCCAGGAGAGCTGCGGTTCCTCCAGCAGATCTACCTCGATGGGATCATCCCAGAACGTATCCATCATAGCGCGGCGCAACGAGGCTGCACGAGCCTGCGCGCGGGTTTTGCCCCCGCTTAGCAGGGCGTGCCAGAGGAGCCTGCTCAGGCGGCTGACGCGTCCCAGGGTGAACCAGGGGCCAATGGCGCAGAATGTCACATAGATCAGAAAAAGTACCGGAATCAATATCAAGGGCGAAAGCGGACTCTGCCTGCCATCACTGAAGGTATCGCTATATGAGAGCAGGCGTAGCGTTTCGATATAAGTAAAGGTATCGTGGTTGAGAATGAGTAATAGCAGCAGCACCAGACCTAGCGCTCCACTGGTGAGCAGGAGTAGCGGACGCCGTTTGCGCCAACGCGGGCTGATCAGCGCGGCATAGTGTAGGCCAATCGCAAACCAGATATAGGGCACGCCCAGGGCGGGAAACCAACTCATACGCCACCAGAAGTCTAGTGTGAGAAATGACGCCGAGGACGTGAGCGGGCTGGAGATGAGCAGGGCGTGGATATAAAAGAAGAGCGCGGACAGGCCCAGGCCAACCACTCCCAGACGCGTAATGCCCGCGTGCCGGTCGCCATTCAGCCAGACCGTCAAAGCCAGCCAGAGAAATGTCGTCAGGTTGAAGATTGAGAGGGCCAGGACCAGTCCTGGCAGCAGATGGGTGGGAGTGAGCAGAGTCTGTAGAACCATCTCAGTCCTCTTTGTAGAGCGGCACCCACTCGCCGCGTCTATCCTGCACCAGTGCCACGCCATCTCCATCCCACATAATCATACGGTTGAGCGAATAGATCAAAGTCGCGCGCGCGCGCGCCACCTTGTCGTCCACCGCGTTTTCGCTCAGACCCCAGGAGGCATAGATACGTCCATTCGTGCGACTGACAGCGCGTTTATCGTGCAGATTGAGGCGTGCTGCAATCTGTTCGTTAGTCATGCCCTGAGCTACCAGCTCGACCACGCGCAGTTCGTTTGGCTCTAAGAGGGCGCGCGGGGATTGCTCGTCGCGGTCGCGCACCTCCTGCACACGATCCTCGATCTCAGGATCGACCAGGCTGCGTCCATTGATCGCATCGCGTAACAGAGGGAGCAGCATACTGGGCAGTAAATAATTGCTTTTGCGTACATAAGCATAATGGGTCAGGATACCGGCAGCGCGAAATTCGCGATAGTACTCATCGTCATCCTGAATCGAATAAAAGACCACAGGCATACGCGGACGTTCGCGTCTGATCGCCACGGCAGCCGCCACCCCGCTCATCGCCTTACGACCGGGCTGCGATGGTTGCAACTGCACATCCATCAAGATCACATCGATATCCAGCTCCAGAGCCTGGGTCAGTGCCTCCTGGCCTGTCGCGGCCTCGCCCAACACCTGCACGGCTCCTGTCGCCTGCAAGCCTTCGCGCAGAGCCTTGCGCAACGGCCCGTGGTCATCCACCAGCAAAAGTTTAATCACAGCCATACAGCCTGAGCTTGTCCCCCTTTATGCTATACTTCGAGCCTCTATTATAGCAGTTCCGGGCAAGATAGGCATGCACACGCGGCATCTTGTTTCAACACTCAGGGATTTGTCAGCCCTTCTGCATCACCGCTGAGCATTTTTCCAGAAGAAGCGACCTACGGATTTTGCGGGCTAGTCGCTTGATTATACAGTTCGCAAATGATACGGGTGGCCTCGTCCTCGCCAATTTCCTTGACCAGCTCCTCGTGATAGTTGCCCACGCGTGCCATGCGTGCAGAAATGAACTCATGCATGGCTGTTCCCTCGGCAAAGCCGTTCAAACCTCGCATCATCGCCTCGTACTCCAGTTTCACTCGTTCGCGCAAGCGCGCAACTTCGCTAACGTTCATAGATATCCTACCCTCCACATAACTAACAGGCTCTTCCACCTAATAGACAGCAAGTAGCGACAGCATTGTCTGAATGATACGTCTATCGATCAGTAGTAGTTTATCACATATTCTATCATACTGTGTCAATTTGTATTGTAACTTTTAAAAATTTGTGTTATTGTGTCGCGGGAATGTATGACGATGTATCGAGGCGGTTGGCGGAAGGTTTCCTGCTATTGCTCTGCCCGCGTAATCATCCCATTCTCTGTATGTCTCCTGGTTCTCCGAGATACGCCAGCATAGCCGCGCCTGTTTTGATGCCCATGATGAAGCGCGCAATCTCCATATTTTCGTTGGGGGCGTGGTTGGCTTCGTCTGCGTTGGCATAGGGCACGCCAAAAGCCGGGATGCCGAGGATTTTTGTGAAGACATAATTGGGCAAGCTGCCACCCATCGCTGGAACGAGCAGCGGGTCAGCTCCCTGGGCTGCGCGGATGGCTTGACGCAGTGGTGCGGTAAAAGGCGAGTCCAGTGGCGTTTTCGAGGGGTCCATTGCGCCGGAACTGGTGATACTGACCTTCGGGGCGTGCTTCTGAACGTGGGCGCGTACTTTCGCTAGAATTTCTGCCGCGCTCTGCGCCTCGACCAGGCGAATATCACATTTAGCTACGGCCTCGTGTGGCAGGACGGTCTTGGAGCCGGGTCCGTTATAGCCTCCGTGCAGACCGTTGATGGTCAGAGTAGGCCACGCCGAAAGCCGTTCAAAATAGCCGCGCTCCTGTGGTTCATCCAGTTGCGTGAGATCGAGTGTGCGTCTGGCTTGCTCTATGTCGAGAGGCAGCTCAGCCAATGCCTGGCGTTCCAGCTCATTCAGAGGCAGGACGTGTTCGTAGAAACCGTCGATAGTGATCTCGCCACGCGCGTTCTTCATACTGGCGAGCAGGTGAACCAGCGTCCAGAGCGGATTGGGAACAATCCCACCCCAGTTGCCGGAATGTACATCCTGACTGGCTTCCCGCGCGTGCAATTCAAAACTGAGTACGCCGCGCACGCCGAAATTGATAGTCGAACGCCCGCTTTCATGCACCGGCCCATCGCTGACGATCACCAGGTCGGCGCGCAACTCCTCCCGATGGGCGTGGATGAACTCCGGCATATGTGGACTCCCCACCTCCTCTTCCCCTTCCAGCAGAACTTTGACGTTGCAGGGGAGCGTGCCGCGACAGGTCAGTAGCGTCTCCAGAGCAAGCAATTGCGCGAAGTGCTGCCCCTTGTTGTCGCCGACGCCGCGCGCGTAGAGCCGCCCATCGCGCACTGTTGGCTCGAAAGGCGGCGTGATCCACTCCTCCAGCGGGTCCGGCGGCTGGACATCGTAGTGACCATAGAGCAGCACTGTAGGCGCGTCTGGTCGAACAGTGTACTCGCCAAAGACCATTGGCCAGCCATCTGTTGGCATAATGTGTACAGCCAGGCCCATCTGACGCATAACATGCGCGATATACTCCGCGACCTCACCAATCCCCTCGCCATACGCGCTAATGCTCGGCCTGCGCACATAGTCGATCAGACGAGCCAGCGAGTTTTGCGCGTGCTGATCGACATAGGTAAACACATCAGTCAGGTCGAGGTTGTTGGGTGCAGATGAAGTCATGCTTGCTCCTTTGCCTACCCAGAGGTGTGGCTGCCCTGCAAGATATCGGGCGATGTTTTCTAGACTCAGGAAGATCTTAAAAGAGAGATCTTCCTGCTCAGATTATATTATAAAGGGCGATCTGGAGCAGCGATCTCTCCATAAGCTGGTCGGGTGGGGGTGTAGCCCGCGATCTCTCCAAACGCGGGGGGGGGGGCGCCCCCCCCCCCCCCCACGATCAAAGGCGCTACGATGAACTGGACGAGCTACTCATTGCTGAGTTGATAACGTCAGACGCCACCAGGTCGTTATAAGCGAGCGGAACGGCGATCAGGCCAGCTTTCACATGGAATTGATCGGCTACTTCATAGTTTTGCTGGCTGATGCGTGGATCGGACGGATACCCTGAGAACAAGGCTGTGGCAAGAGCCGCCGTGGTTTTCGCGTCGAGATGATATTCCTTTTGCAGCAGCGTTACCATCTTGGCAGGATTCTGACGCATAAAGGGTTACGTCTGCGCGATAGCCCGAATAAAGGCTCGTATGGCTTTGGGTTTGGCATCGATGACGCTTTGTTTGGCCCAGATCACAGTATAAGGCATGCCTTGTACGGCTGGTACATCGCCACGAGCCGGGCTAATGAAAATGTTGCCAATGCCACGCGTTTCGGCTACCTGCCCTGTTGGGGGAGGAAAAGAGAGGGCGTCCACGTGGCCTGCGCTCATAGCCGCAATCCCGGTGGGAGAGAGCGCGTTCCCTAGAGTTACCAGGGTGGCATCTCGTTGTGCGTCCAGACCGTATTGCTTGAATAAGTAAATCAAAAATGCTTCTGTCACAGTTCCTGGTGCGGCAATGCCGATTTTTTTGCCAACTAACGCTTTGACCTTCGCTTCCAGTGGACTGGCCTCCGTCAGGCCCGTCTCCTGTTCAAACTGCTTGCTGACGACAATATCGTCGGTAAAGGTATCCATCAGTGCCCCAAGAATTTTGATGTGCGCATTCACCCTGGAGAGCGTAAAGGGATCAGTAATCGTTCCTCCAGCAAGCTCAAACGCGTTGGTTTCAATCGCCGCTGTCACTTTTGTGCCGTTGCCTAAAACAGCAGGTGTAGCAGGATTGAGCGTCAAACCCTGAGCTTTGAAGAAATTTTCCTGCTGAGCGACGTAGAGCGTAAAAAAGCTCGCGGAGGTGGTGTCTTGCGCAAAACTCAGCGTCATGGAGTTGCTGGAACTCGTAGTGCTAGAGCCACCACAAGCTGCCAGACTCACGCCGATGAGCAGTAAACCCGTCAAAAGGGACAGCCAACGTTGCATAGAAAAGCGCATGTTCTTTCTCTCTTTCCCACGAATGAAATAAATGAGTAATTGTAGGTATATCCATCAAGTGGACATATCTATCAGGGCAGAATCTTTCTGCCCATGCTAACGCCTGTTTTCCAACGAGAGGTCTTGCGATCAATGAAATTGACGAGCGTATTGAGCAGACTCGCAATTACGGTCAGGACCAGGATCGCTGCGAAGAGGCCCGCGGTATTAAACTCGGTGCCAGTGGAGAGGATCAGATAGCCGAGGCCACGATTCGACGCGATCAGCTCGCCTATCACGGCCCCGATAAGCGCGTAGGGTACGGCAATGCGTATCCCTGTCAGGATGGAGCCGGTGGCTGCGGGCACGATGACTTTGAACAGGATATGCTGGCGCTTCCCCCCCATCAGGAGCACAGCATTGACATAATCCTGGTCAACTTCGCGCACGCCTGAGAGCGTGCTGAGGAAGACCAGAAAGAAAACCGTGACTGCGGCCAGGATGACTTTCATCTGGATATCGATGCCAAACCACAGGATGAAGAGTGGGGCGAGCGCGACTTTCGGTATGCTGTAGAATGCGATAACAAAAGGATCAAGGATCTTTGCCAGCAGTTCCTGAATGCCAAAAATGAAGCCAGCCAGGACACCAGCAATGACACCAAAAAACAGCCCCAGCAGCGTTTCCTGGAGCGTGATTTCGGTGTGGAACAGGAGTGTGCCGTCGCTGATCCAGGCGCCTATCTGCTGGCCAATTGCCACTGGGCTGCTGATGAACAATGGATCGACAAATCTCCCAGAGAGCAGTTGCCACACGCCAAGTACACCCGCCAGGAGCACGATGCGACCACCAATGATTAGTAGCGTTTGCTTTCTCTGCAAGCGTTTGGCCTGGGTGTTTGCAAAGAAGCGTTGAGTAAGCCGAACCTGGGCTGGCGTGTTAGGGAAAACTCTTATCCCCATATATTTACCTCCGGTTGCATACGGGCTTCCATTAAAGCATTCCAGAGACGATGGTGAATCTGGGTGAACTCTGGTAGGAAGCGTATCTCGGCTACATCGCGTGGTCGTGGGAGGTGAACGGACTCATCGTGAACAATCCGTCCGGCTGAACCAAAGACCACGACGCGATCACCCAGCAAGATAGCCTCATCGATATCGTGGGTGATAAAAAGAAAGCTCTTACCGCTTCCAAAACAGAGCTGGAGCAGTTCGCCTTGCAATTCCAGGCGCAATTGGGCGTCCAGCGCGCCGAAAGGCTCATCCATGAGCAGCGTTTCAGGGGAAGGGCTGAGCATACGCGCAAGGCTGGCACGCCGGAGCATACCCCCTGAGAGTTCGTGGGGATAATGCTTCTCAAACCCTGCGAGTCCGACTTTCTGCATAAGTTCGCGCGCGATACGCTGGCGCACCTCTTTTTGCACTCCACGTATCTCAAGTGGCATCTCGATGTTGCTTGCGATACTCCTCCAGGGCATTAGCGTTTCCTTCTGCGTCAGGTATCCTACGTCGAGGCGCGGATTGAGCACCAGGCTCTCTTTATAGTAGACGTTGCCTGATGTCGCGGGCAGCAGCCCGGCAACGATATTGAGTAATGTCGATTTTCCGCAACCGCTTGGCCCTACGATCACCACAAAGCTGCCCTGCTCGATCTCCAGATTGATATTGCTCAGGACAGTAAGCTCCCGGTCATCACGGACGAATGACTTGCTGAGTTGTTCAATGCGAATAATTGTATTCACCAGACCTCCGCTTTAGAGCAGCATATGTCTTGTTCTGCTTTTTGGGAAAAACGACATTCAGTCATCAGTATCAGATTCCCTTCGCGCTCAGAATGACCTTCTTGCTCAAAACAGCAGGAAAGGCACAGGCTGGTAGCTTCTGGGATAGCTTAGTACTATAACATGGCAACGTACTGTTCGGATTGTAGCATAGAGAAATGCTGAAAGTCAAAGATTTTATCCTCTTTTCCCATTGCTTGACTTAATACATAGCATATCTGTATACTGGAAGCATTGTCCTGGGGAGATCGACACATTGGCTAAACGTTTGTAGCGCTAGACGCAGTGCCTTTATTTGCTACTTTGGCACAATGGAATCATTCACCCCTACTTGCCTGGCTTTTCCCATCGTTGCTTAGAAACTCTTTCTAGCAATATGTCAGGCACACAACGAGCGTTCGTATCCTATCCTAACGATCCCGGTCAGGTAGAGTTTTGGCAAATTTCGCAAGATGAGGATGAACCTTTGCCCAATGTACACTCTCGATTTTGAAACGATAAAGCAGGTGATGCAAGAACATCAAAAGACGGGAATACTCTCGGCTGATGTTCCATCAGGGACTGCGAGCGTGAATGGACCGTGTCATGTGGAGATCAAGCTCATCTCAGGAGCCATCGTCTCATGGCTGATTGTTGGAAATAGTGGAAGGCGTGTGCCAGAAAGAAAAGTTGCTCAGGAGCTGGCACAATTGGGACGGCTAAACTGGACCTTTACGCCGCTGCAAGAAAGTGTGGCGCCGCCAGTCGCGCCAGTTCCTCCGCCACCTGCAAGACTGTTCCCACAGCGTACCGTCCAGGTTGAACAATGGCAGATGAACAACTGGCCACGCATACACAGGTTGGTCTTTGCCCTGGCTGATGGAACAAAATCCGCTCTGAAAATTGCGGAAATGCTCTCTGCTTCACCAGAGATGGTAGACGGAGCATTGCGTGATTTGCAATCAATAGGCGTTATTATCATGGTCTCACAGAATGGCACGTATCGCTAAACATCCAAAAATTGAAATGGAGGTATCCTATGCAGGATTTTTCTACACGTTCTTCCCTTGTTCCACAAGAAAGCAGCCGTGTCCCCTCATATTTGGCCACCAGACCACATCAGAAGAACACATCTTTGCAATGGTGGTATCGCGTGGCCTCTCCTTCCGAGCCAGCCAGTACGGCCTCTTTCAAAGAGATGGAACGATTTCGCCGTGGACGTACAGGCAGCCAGATCATACTGGCCTTCTACGTGTTGCTCATTGTGGCTATTCCAGCCGGGTTTGTTGGCACCAACATATACCTTCTCCCCATTGTCATTGGATCAGCCCTCGTGTTGCTGATAGGCATGGTGCTCAATCGCGTGGGAATGGTCAATTTCGCAGGTGCCATTGTGGTGCTTACGTTTGTGGGCTTCCCCGTGGCGAATATTGTGTCGAGCCCCGACGGTTTGAGCATGCTGACTCTACCCCTCTATGGTCTGCTTGTGCTGCCCTTGCTGGCTGTGGTCTCATTCCTACCCCCGTGGTGGGTCTTCATAATGGCTGCCATCAATAGCCTCTTTGCCTTTGCCTCTCTGACGTATCTGCCTCACACTGCGGAGTTAAGTGCCATTCTCGCCATCGCTTATATCGGCATCCTGCTGCCAATCATTCTCAGTCAGTTTATTGTATCTATTGTTGCCTATGCATGGGTGCGTAGTTCAGCGCAGGCTTCCGTGCGCGCGGACCAGGCCGAGGAGCTTGCGAAGCTCGAACATGATATGGCGCTCCAGGCAGAAGTCTCTGCCCAACGCCAACAACAATTGGAGGCAAGCATCCAGCAAATTATCATGACGCATATACGCGTGGCCAATGGAGATCTTGAGGCGCGCATTCCCTTGACGGAAGATAATGTCCTCTGGCAAATCTCTGGCTCCCTTAATAATTTGCTGGCACGGGCGCAACGCTGGCGCCTGGATGCAGCCGAGGTACAGCAGGCACGGTACGTGGTTCATCAGATGCGTGAAGAGAATATGCGACTAAAAAGAGAGTTAGGTAGGAACTACTATTCATAATATGCTCCTGAGGAATAACAATAGAGGAGGCATGCTCTCACTGCCTGGGCTGCTGGTTCGTTGACTTTGCATCCCCGGCTGTGATGTTTGCTTACTTTGTTGCGTATATTATTCTATCCTACTCTAGCGTATCGTCTTTCAACAAGCTGTAGACCAGGAAGTTACCTCATCAGGAGCACGATCATGCAATGCACCATCAGGCGCGTCGGGCCAGCATGGCTCGCGTTCACGCTTCTTCTGCTGTTTGCGAGCGCCTGTAGTGGGCCGGGTTCTGTCGCGTCGCATCCAACAAAACCGATGCCTCAGCCAACAACCCCTGTCTATGCATTGCAGCAGGCCGGTGCGTGCGTGAAGCTGGGGCCGCATCCTCAACCGCCATACGCGAATGTGCGTGTGAGCCAGGATCGCTATCTGGCGCATAGCGAGCCGATGCTGGCGGAGAATCCGCGCAACCCGCTGAACCTGGTGGGCGGTTCCAAGTTTTTTACCGATCCCCAGCACTATCGCTTTCAAATTGGCTTCTTTAGCTCCTTCGATGGTGGTTGTACCTGGCAGGATGGCGGTGTGTTGCCCGGTTTTAGCGCGCAGGAGACGACCTCGGATATCACCTTTGCCTTTGGCCTCCACAACGATGTCTACGCACTGGTGCTCAATAGCGCGAGTGTTACCAGTTCAGCCGAAAGCGGCGTCTCGGTCCTGGCCTCGCGTGATGGTGGCAAAACCTTTGGGCAGCCGGTCAGCGTCTTTGATGACCGCTCTGGCGCGACCTTTAGCGATAAACCCTGGATTGCGGTGGATACGACGAACGGGCCACACAGCGGGAATATCTATGTCGTCTGGTCCTACGATCACGGTGGCGATTGCGGGAATGGCAACTTTTGTCAGGAGGGTCTGGGCTTCTCGCGTTCCAGCGATGGCGGCAAACATTTTACGTCGCTGCGTTCCGTTGAGGGACACGCGCCTTTTTGCACCAATCCAGCTCCGCGACGACCCGCGCATGACACGACCTGCGATGGCGTGCTGGGTGCGACCCCGGCTGTGCTGCCCGATGGCTCGCTAGCGGTGGCCTTTCAGTATATGGACGTGACGAGCGGAGATATCCCTTCGCGCCTGGCCGTGATTACCTCGCCCGACGGTGGCACAACCTGGACCAGTCCCGTGCTGATCGCGACCATTCACGATATCGTCGGCTACTTCCCGCCCGACACCTATCGCAACGATTCGCTGCCCGCCTTTGCTTGCGATCCTCGCACCGGCCAGATGTATATCGCCTGGTCCGACAAGGGGCCGGTGGACGCGGATATTCTCTTCTCCACTTCAACCGATCACGGACGCACCTGGACGCCGTTCCCCATTCGCGTCAACGACGATCCGAGCAACGATGGCGCCAACCAGTTTCAGCCGCAGCTCGTCGTCGCGCCCGATGGCGTGGTCAGCATCTCCTTCTTCGACACGCGCCAGAGTCCGCAGCACCGCCTGATCGATGTCTATCTGGCCCAATCTACCGACCACGGAGCCTCGTTCCTGCCCAATATACGCGTGACCACGCAGAGCTGGAACCCAACAGTGGACGCGCCAGTCGATGAATTCGGCTCGCTCTTCATCGGCGACTACCAGGGCCTGAGCGCCGACAACGCCTTCGCGCATCCCTTCTGGAACGATACCCGCACGGGCCGCCAGGAGATCTTCACCGCCGCCATACCCAGCGCTCAGCCAGGGTAGAGGTAATGGGGGTAAATCCGCGTGACAGCACACTTGATAAATTTGACGCTCAGCATTTTTCTGGATATACTGAAGCATAGCCGAATATTCGGATGTACCTGACAAACTGAGGGATGGTTCTCTACACCGCTGGTACATAGCTTCCAGACAAAGTTGACCCTCATAAACTCATCATACGCCAAACTTCGTTGGAGAGCAGGAGCATGGCATGTATACCATGAAAGAGCATATTACGTGAAAACAAGAAAACATGGCGATAACCTTATTCAATTGACCCGCATGGGCTTCGTTAATTGTTATCTGATACGGGAAGATGATGGTTTTACGTTAGTTGACACGGCGCTGAAGGGCTGTGGCAAAGCCATTATTCAGGCGGCGCAGCAGGCTGGCCTGCCTATTGTCCGTATTGTGCTGACGCATCCACACGCCGATCATGGTGGCTCGCTCGACGAGTTGCACGTGCTCTTACCACAGGCTGAGGTGCAACTCACCGAGCGTAGCGCGCGTTTTCTGGCCGGCGATATGAGTTTGGACGCTAACGAACCACAGAACAAGCTACGTGGCAGCTGGCTTACCTATACAACGTGTCCCACGCGTGTGCTCCACGAGGGTGACATGCTTGGCTCGCTGAGAGTCATCGACACGCATGGTCATACACCTGGGCACGCGGCCTTCCTTGATACGCGTGACGGTACCTTGATTGCTGGCGATGCCTTCTCGACCATGACTGGTCTGGCCGTTTCCGGGGCGTTCAAGCCGTTCTTTCCGCTGGTGGCAGGCGGTACCTGGCACAAGCCAACCTGCCTGGTAAGCGCACGCAAACTGCGCGCTCTTGAGCCGACGCGTCTGGCGGTGGGGCATGGTCGCGTGCTCGCTCAGCCAGTCGCGGCGATGGACCAGGCTATTGAGACGATGGCCCGTGAACTGGCGAAACAGGGGGGCCGTTCTGACCCCCAGCCAGCCAGCGTGTAATCTCGTCTGAAGGCGACAAGTTGCAACGGAAGAGGCTCCTTCTGCGTGTTGTTCTGGTGAGTATCCTGAAAGTAAGAACGCAAACATCAGCAACGAGATCACAGAGGAGGGAGTTATGGCTGTTCAGGTTCGCCCGGCGACCATGCAGGACTATCCAGCCCTGGCGGCCATTGGGCGTGAGAGCCAGGATTTGCACGCGCAGGCACATCCAGAGATTTTTCAACGGGAGACATCCGGCTTCACTGAAGAGTATGTACGCGGCCTGCTGGCGAACGAGCAAGCAATGGTTTTTGTGGCGGACGAGGGTGGGCAGGTGCTGGGCTATGTCTTTGTGCGTCTGCGCACCATGTCTTTTCTCGACACCTTTCGCCCCCATGTCGTCGCGGAGATCGCCGATATTGCTGTCACCACGCCTGCACGCGGCAAAGGCACCGGGCACCTGCTATTCGAGGCTGCAAAGCTCTGGGCCCGCCGCCAGCACGCCGAACGCCTTGAGTTGATGGTGTGGGAATTTAACGAGCGCGCGCGGCAATTTTACGAACAGCTTGGTATGCGCCCCCTCTCGCGTACTATGTCCCTCTCGTTCTACGCATAATATAGCCGCTTGAGAGAAGCAACCAGCAGACGGTCTATGAAGTGTGCAAAGGCTGTGCATTTCACAGACCGTCTGCTGCACCCTCTACCCAGCTCCAGGGCGCACACCAGGGCCGCCCGTACTATGGACGGCTGACGCTAAGATAACTATTTGTTCGTTAAATATAATAGTTTTCTGATGCCAGGGGACTTCTGGTGCGAGGTAGTTGGCAAACATGGCTGGAAAACGCTATACTATGGACTCAAAGGGAACGGATTTCTATCCACAGAACGAGGAGTATTTATGGAAGTAACCAATAAACCTACCCTGACCCAACTCTCCGCTACCGCCCTGGCCGCTTTGCTGGCACGCGGCGATATCTCCAGCGCCGAAGCTGTTGAGGCGTATATCGAACGTATCGAACACGTCAATCCCAGCCTGAATGCTGTGGTGGTGAAGCGCTACGAGGCCGCGCGGGTAGAGGCGCGAGCCGCCGATGAGCGTTTCACGAAAGACCACGATCTGCCACCTCTGCATGGTGTGCCGATTACTATCAAAGAATCGCTCGATCTGGAGGGGACGCCCTCGACCTTTGGCCTGCCCTCGCGCGCGTCTATTCTGGCCACACGCGACGACCCCTATGTCGCGCGCATGCGAGCCGCGGGCGCGATCATTCTGGGCAAGACCAACGTCTCGCAATTGCTGCTCTTTACCGAGAGCGATAACCCCGTCTATGGGCGCACCAACAACCCCTGGAACCTCGCGCGTACTTCTGGCGGCAGTAGCGGCGGCCAGGCTGCGATCATCGCGGCAGGCGGCTCACCTCTGGGTCTGGGCACGGATATCGGCGGCAGCTTGCGTTATCCCGCGGCCTTCTGTGGGATTGCCAGTCTCAAGCCAACGATGGGGCGCACACCCGATCCGGGCCGTTACTCTGTCCCCATCGGCCAGCGCGCAATCGTCAGCCAGGTGGGTGTGATGGCGTGCCATGTCGAGGATGTCGCGCTCGGTCTGGAGATTATCAATGGTGGGCGTAATCCCGCCGTTGAGCCGCCTATGCCGCTAGGCGATCCTTCCACCGTCGATGTAGCACAGTTGCGCGTGGGCTACTATATCGAAGATGGCACATTCAATGTGGCCCCTGCTGTACGCCGCGCAGTACTGGAGGCTGTGGAGATCTTGCGCGGGTGTGG